>CAZRKD010000016.1:0-14086 GCA_964600515.1 uncultured bacterium | reverse complement strand
ATTTTCATTTAGTTACGGTTTCAGTAGCAAATTACGATAAACGAGCAAATATTCGATTCTATTACGACGGCGTCTTAATTAAACAGAAATCATATAACCAAGAATTAAAGCTTGGCGATTCTGCTCAAGATTTAGTCATTGGTTATGCGCAAAGCGATTATCCTATTAACTTCTATGGAGTTATCGATACCTTTGCGCTGTATAATTACGAAAAGACCGAAGAAGAAATTAAAGAAGAATATCAAGAGTTTACATCAAAATAAAAAGCATGCACAGCTGTGGATAAACTTGTGTATGATTTCGTGAAGAGTTGCTACATTGTTTCTTTCGCTTCACGATTCTTTTATTTGATTTTTTATTCAAACTCGATAATAGTATTTTCGTATGATATTTCCAACATCCTACAACACCAAAGAAATTGAAGAAAAATGGCAGCGCTTTTGGGAAACGAAAAATATTTATGCCTTTGATCCGGAGAGTAAAAAACCTATTTTTTCTATAGATACACCTCCGCCCTATGTTTCATCGGCACATTTACATGTTGGCCATGCAATGAGTTATTCGCAGGCAGAATTTGTTATTAGATTCTTTCGCATGAATGGCTACAATATTTTTTATCCCATGGGGTTTGATGATAATGGACTTCCAACCGAACGATTTGTTGAAAAAAAATACAAAATCAATAAAGGCAAAATTAAGCGTAACGAATTTGTTGAATTGTGTTTAAAAGAAACAAAGCTGGGTGGCGAGACCTATAAAAAATTATGGAAGTCGCTCGGCCTTTCGGTTGATTGGAATTTACTCTATTCAACTATTAATCCTCAATGTCAGCGAATAAGCCAACGTTCATTTATTCATCTTTATAAACAAGGTCGAATAACACGACATGATGAACCCATGATTTGGTGCCCGCAATGTAGAACCGCAATTGCACAAGCCGAAATTGAAACTGAAGAAAAGTCGACAGAACTTCATACGATTGTTTTTAAAACGCACGATGGACAAGATCTAAAAATTGCAACAACAAGACCAGAATTAATTCCCGCATGTGTTGGTTTATTTGTAAATGAAAATGATGAACGTTATAAAGATCTCATTGGGAAAGAAGTTTCTGTTCCGCTTATGAATCATTCAGTCAGAGTATATGCCGATAATGAAGTTTCAATGGAATATGGAACTGGCCTTATGATGGTCTGTACATGGGGTGATGCAGAAGATGTCCATCGATGGAAAGAATTTAAACTCGATACAAGAATGATTCTCGATGAGGGAGGCCGTTTTACGGAAGATGCACACTTTCTCCAAGGATTAAAAATTGAAGATGGACGAAAGAAAATAGTCGAGATTCTCAAAGAAAAAAATCATCTCATCGAAAGTAAAACGCTCACGCATCAAGTTGGCACGCATGAGCGTTGCCAAAATATCGTTGAGTATTTAAGCACACCTCAGTGGTTTATTAAAATATTGGATTTAAAAGAAGCTTTGCTTGCTCGAGGGCGTGAACTTAATTGGTACCCCGATTATATGCGCCATCAATATGAAGAATGGGTCGAAAATCTCAAATGGGATTGGTGCATATCGCGGCAACGCTATTACGGAGTGCCTTTTCCGGTCTGGTATTGTAATTCATGTGATGAGATTATATTGCCCGATGACTCTCTTCTCCCCATTGACCCTACGCTTCAAATGCCTCATATAAAAGAATGTCCAAAATGTGGGAAGAATGAATTTCGCCCTGAAAGCGATGTTATGGATACATGGATGACGTCATCGCTCACACCGCTTATTAATGCAGAATGGGGTGATAGCAAAACAAGAATCAATAAAATCTATCCCATGACGGTTCGTGTTCAGGCATTTGAAATTATTCGAACATGGCTTTTTTATACACTCGTAAAATCCCATCTCCATACAAATTCATTGCCATGGAAAGATGTTATGATTAGCGGATGGGGGCTTGATGCTCATGGAAAAAAGATGAGTAAATCAAAAGGAAATTTTGTTCCACCCGAGGAAATTATTGAAAAATATGGCGCCGATGCACTTCGCTATTGGGCCGCTGGGGCTCATCTTGGAGCGAATCTCAATTACACCGAAGAAGAAATAAAAGAAGGGCGAAAGCTTTGTTTAAAACTCTGGAATGCATCTCGATTTATTTCAGAGCATATTTCAAATGTGGAAGAATCAATGCCCAAAAAATTACAGCCGTCGGACGAATGGATTCTCTCAAGGCTTACGACAGTTATTGAAACAACGACAGCAAGTTTTAAAAAATATGACTTTGCTCGTGCGCGTAATTGCCTTGATCGCTTTTTTTGGCTCGACCTCTGCGACTCATATTTAGAGATTGTGAAGGCACGTCTTTATAAGCCTGAAGTATATGGAGCCCACGAAAGTAATGCTGGAAAATATGTATGTACAATTATTCTTAAAAATATTCTTAAGCTTTTTGCGCCTTTTTTGCCGTATATTACTGAAGAATTATTTGATGTATTTCAATTTTCAAAAGATGAGAATGCCAAAAGCATTCATGTATCAGCATGGCCAATAGCCAAAGATTCATGGTATAATAAGAATGCCGAAGAGCTGGGCGATATGATTGTCGATATTGTAAAACAAGTTCGTAAATATAAAACTTCTCAATCACTTGCACTCAATACTGAGATTAAAACGCTTTCGCTTAGCTGTAATGAAGACTTTAAAAAAAATTTTGAAAGAGCATTCATTGATCTTACGTCTGCTACACGAGCGCATTCTGTTGTATTCACTTCCGATGCAGCTTTACCTTGCGAAAAATATCCGATAAAAATTGGAATTAAAATCTAAAATAGAGTCGAATTCCATAGGTGTACCAAGGGATAGTATTTTTTTGATGAGGCTCTATAATCATGGAATAGCTTATAAATCCGGAGAGCATTACTGATGAGGTAATAAGATACCCAATGCCACCTTCGCCATTGATCCCCATATCTTCGAATCGATAGTTTTCTTTTGAAACCTCGGCCACGGCTGTATCAAACGTCTTTATATTGCCTTTCCGTAAATAAACTGCTGGCATAATTCCTATAAAGGGGACAAGGGGTGCTCTTTTATATTGAAATATATATTTGAACGCTGGACCTACACCAAGAATGAAATAAGAATTTTTACTCAATGTGCTTTCGGCTGTATGTTCAAGATTTATATGAATCTCTGGCCCAAAATGAAAGCCACTTCGGGGAAATTTATGACCAAAGCCAAACTGGACAACATATGAATTACTTGCATTATTCCAATCATCGCCCGTAACTTTTGTATAACCACCGTCGAGTGTTAAATAAGAATATGGCTGTACTGTAAGGTCGCAAGAACGTGCGAAGACAAAAGACGAAAGCGTCATTAGTATAAAAATTATAAATATGATAGCAAGTTTTTGTTTCATGGTCGATTATTCTAGCAAAACAATGGCATTGGCATCAAGAAGACTATTTTTACCCCATGTGAAATGCCAAAATTACTGAAATCGTGCTTCTCGTATACGTTTTATACTTTCTTCTTTATGAAGCCGTTCATCGAGTGCAATGTTTCGAAAAAGGTCGGCAAGGTTTTTACATTCTTTATAATCCTTCTTAAATTCACTTTCAAATGATTGATTCCCAAGTTCAGGATGTTCTCGAACATATTCCATATATTCATGTTCTGCATGATCCTCAAAATCAGCATTCAGTGCATAACTTAATGAGGGCTTCATTACATAGAGAATCCAACTTATCTGAAAATAGATGAACGCCATAATTTGTGGTAAAATGCGATGAAGCACGAGATTATCTTTCAAACCTTTTTGTGCAGTCATTTCCTCAAGAATCAATAAATGCCACTGTTCATTATCCTGCTGATGTCGAGATTCTGTAACAAAATCAAAAATTCGTCGCGCAAAATTCGGTTTTCGATATGTGTGAGTCATGGCGATATATGCTACATGCTCCCATGCTTGATAGGGGACGCGTGCTATTACCTCAAGAATTTTAAACTTCTGTAGACTTCTCTTTTTTCCATAAAAAAGATCCATGGAGAAAAAAAGAATCCGTGCTAAAATACTATAGCGGCGTCGAGGGAGCGATAGCGTTTTTTCTTGTTCTCGCGATAAATTAATTTCGTAAGTTTGTATGGTAACCCCACTATTCATAGATTCTTTTATTAGATCTTTCTTTATCGAGTGTCAATACATGTGCTGCCTTCTATACGCTGTTATGATTGACAAAGGAGCTAAAAATACATAGTTCATAATTATGAAAGCATTTATTAAAACATATGGTTGCCAAATGAATGAACATGATACAGAGCGCATGTATGATGTTCTTGTGAATGTGGGATATGCTCATTCAGTTAACGAAGAAGAAGCAGACTTAATTATTCTCAATAGCTGTTCGGTGCGAGATAAATCAGAGCATAAGTTATTTTCTCATATTGGACGTTTGAAGGAACTCAAAGAAGAAAACCCACATTTAATTATCGGAGTTGGTGGTTGTGTAGCCGAGCAAGAAGGCTCACATATTCTTCTACGCATGAAACACGTCGATTTTGTATTCGGAACGCATAATATCCATAAGCTTGAGGAGCTCGTCTTAAATGCACAAAAAGGTTATTCTCCGACAAGCATTACTGGTTTTCGAAATGATTTTAAATTTTTGAGTAATTACAATTATCGAACTCCAAAGGTAAGTGAATTTATTACTATTACGAGTGGATGCAATAAATATTGTACGTTTTGTATTGTACCCTATGTTCGTGGCAAAGAGATCTCAAGAGATTTTCATGAAATTCTTTCAGTCTGCAAAGAATTAACAGAGCGAGGCACAAAAGAAATTCATCTCATTGGACAAAATGTCAATTCGTATACGCATAGAGAAAATGGTAAAAAATATGTTTTTGCTGATCTTATTCGTGCCATTGCAGATATTGCAGGGGTTGAGAGAATTCGTTTTACAACATCACATCCACGTGATTTGACCTCCGCATTAATCGATTGTTTTAGAACCGAAGAAAAACTTGCGAACCACTTGCATTTACCGGTTCAATGTGGTTCTAATAGGGTATTGAAACGAATGATTCGTAATTACACCCGCGAAACGTATGTAGAGAAAGTAGCAAAACTTCGCGATGCACGTCCTACTATTGCGCTGACTTCGGACATTATCGTTGGATTTCCCACTGAAACAGAAAGTGAATTCGAAGAAACGCTCGAACTTATTCGCGAAATAAAATACTATGACATTTTTTCTTTTATTTATTCGAAGAGAAAAGGCACGCGAGCTGAATCGATAGAAGATAATTGCCCACAATCTCAAAAGTTTAATCGTCTGTATCGATTGCATGAGGTGCAGAATGAAATAACCGAAGAAATACACAAAAGATATGAAGGAAAAGATTGTGAAGTATTAGTCGAAGGTATGAGTAGCAGGGACAAAAATAACTATGAGGGGAGAACGAGCACCAATAAAGTTGTGCATTTTAAGGCACAAAACGAATTACAAGGTAAGCGTGTGCCTATTCGGATTACGAGGGCAGCCAAACACTTTTTAGAAGGAGAAGTCATATGTCAGTAGAAATGAAATTAGAAAAAGTGATGATAGCTCCTGAAACGAAGATTCCCTGTGTTATCTTGAAAAATCAAGATACCATTTTGCCTATTTGGATTGGTGTTGCCGAAGCTACCGCAATTCTTGCAAAGATTGAAAACGCCGAAATACTTCGACCACTCTCTCATGATCTTATGAAAAATATGCTCGATGTGCTTCAAGTAAAAGTTAAAAAAATTGAAGTTACCGATATACGAAACAATACCTATTATGCCTTAATCTATTTTGAAAAAGATGGTAGAGAAATTACCGTTGATGCTCGTCCTTCGGATGCAATAGCGCTCGCAATTCGTGTGGATGTACCCATTATGGTTTCCGAAGATGTTATTAAAAAAACAAAAGCAGAAATTACGGCAAATCTTCGGAATCTATCAAAAGACGATGTCTACAAAGAAATTCTTGAACAAATGGATCCTAAAGATTTCAAATATAAGATGTAATAATGCTTCCACATCGTCTCAAACGTTTGATCACAATTGAACATACGAAATTAAGTTTTATCGTATTAATTTTGTATTGTGGTCTCATTTTCTTTCTCTCGAGCTTGTCTCAAATTGAACTTCCAAGCTCTGTGATTAATTTTGATAAACTACTTCACATTAGTGCATATAGTGTACTTGGTTTTTTATCCTATCAAACATTTATTAATTACAAAAAAGAAAGCCGTACTTTTATTTCGATTATCATCCCATTTGTTTTTTCACTTCTCTATGGTATTTCTGATGAAATTCATCAAAGCTTTGTGCCAGGTCGCGAATCTGATGTATATGATGTTATTACTGATGCGATTGGAATTATTATTGGGATCTTTATCTATAGACGATTTATTATTTAGATTAATTGAGGATATATGAGCCCGCCATTGGGAACGACATATGTCTTAAAATCATCACCATATAATTTTGCGCAATTTTTTATCGTGCTATCAATATCGGCAGTCCACAAGAAATTATACTTTTCTAATTCATCTTGTGAAAGTTCACTTAAGATTACAATACGGTATTTTCGTTGAAGCTTAGAAGTATTCATTGCGGTATATTGGCCGAGTTCAATCGTGTCTTCTTTTATTTGAATGAGATTTTCTAAATTTTTGAGAGACGAGAGCCAATTACCAAAGGCTTTGTTTTCACCAATTCCTTCTTGGCATTTTGCAATGATGAGTACCGTTCCGCCAGGTTTTGCTAATTCTTTGGCATTATTAATCGTTTTTTGAATTTGCGTGATATTTGAATCTTTAGGATAGCCTCCACATGATGCAATGACAAGATCTGCATGTTTTTTGAATGGTACGTTGTAGAGTTTAGCACATTCTTTTACACCTGTATCAAATGCTTTTTCATAATGGCCGGAAACGATATGAACTATTTCTTTTTTTGCATTCACTAAAAAATTCAACAAAAAATCCGGTTCATGAAGCCGCGCTGCTTCTGCCATGTCTTCGGCAATAGGATTGCCTTTGAGTTTTCCAATACCAACTCCCTCGCGAACGATCATGGCATGATTCTTCCGAATTGAACTGCGTCCCGCAATTGAAGGCAACAAGGCCTTTCGTCCACCAGAATAGCCGGCAAAATAATGAGTCGTAATCATTCCGGTGAGAATCAAAAGATCTGTATCATGGGCGCGTTTATTAATAAAAATTTCATTGCCAAAACTTGTGGTTCCGATTGACACTACATCGTTGTCCGGATCATGAAATTCTAAATGATATTGCGAAATGATTTCATTGCCGTAGCATGCAATGCTTTCTTCTTCGGTATGTTTTCGATGCGTGCCCGTGCCAACAAGAAATGTAATATTTCTTTTCGCTATTCCTGCTTTCTCGAGTTCTTGGGCAAGAATCACAAGGGAATTATAATTACCCTGTCTATACGGCACACCACGCGTAATATCAGAAAGAACAATCACTGCAGTTTTTGCTTGTTTCTTATGAACGATTTCTCTTAATGACTGAGTCCCAATTGGATTCTCGAGTGCATGTTGAATTGCCTCAGCAGGACTTTTTAAACCAGGCGTATAGGCAATATCGATAGTGCCCAAATAATTTTTTTCATCGAGACCAAATTCTTTAAAATCATTGCCGTATTTGAGTTTGAATTGCATGAGTATTCTATAACGGTTGTATGTTTATTTTACAAGTTGAAAAACTAGCCTTCATTATGCGTTTCGCCTTTAGATAAGGCTTGAAATGGCTTCGCGGGATCGCCCCAATAGATGATTCGATGAGGAAATGGAATTTCAATCTTATGGACATCAAAGGCTTTTTTGAGGCGTCTTGACTTAAGTGCATTATCACACTATTTTCGTCGGCTATGTCAAGTCGCGAAGTTGATTTTTTGGTTGTAGGAGCTGGAATTATTGGGCTTTCGATTGCTCGTGAATTACGCACCCAATTTCCCGATGCAACTATTTTAATCATTGAAAAAGAAAAAGACGTAGGCCTTCATGCGAGTGGCAGAAATAGCGGCGTCTTACATGCGGGATTTTATTATTCGGCAGATTCATTAAAGGCAAAGTTTACTAAAGATGGCAATAAAGCGCTCACCGATTATTGCCTCGAACATAACCTTCCCATTAATCGCTGTGGAAAAGTAGTTGTTGCACGGAATGCAGAGGAGCTTGAAGGAATTAATGAATTAAAAAAACGAGGCGATCGCAATGGAGTTCTTCTCAATCTTATCGACGAAAAAGAACTTACGGATATCGAACCAAATGCGAAAACCTACGAAAAGGCCTTGTATTCGCCAACAACATCAACGGTCGATCCTCTTGAAGTCTGTATAACGCTTGTTACTGAACTGCGATCAAAACATGTCGATATTGCATTTGCTAATCCATTTATTGCGCGAAAAAATGGGGTTATAGAAACCCAAAACTATTCCGTTGCGTGTAAATACTTTATTAATGCGGCCGGATCATATGCGGATAAAGTTGCACATCAATTTAATGTTGGAAAAAACTATACGCTCATTCCATTTAAAGGCCTCTATTTAAAATATCATGATGATTCACTCATTCAAAAACATATCTATCCCGTACCTAATTTAAAATTTCCATTTTTAGGCGTGCATTTTACAAAAACTGCCTATGGCAAAGTGAAAATTGGTCCAACCGCTGTGCCTGCATTTTGGCGTGAAAATTATGGAGGCGTTTCAAATTTTAAATTGGGTGAAATATGTGAAGTATTAAAAGAAGAAGCAAAGCTCTTTATGCTTAATTCTTTTAACTTTAGAGATTTTGCCTTTGAAGAAATGAAAAAATACTCACGAGAGTATTTTATAAATCAAGCTGCCGAACTTGTAAAGCAACTTGATGTAAAGGGCTTTGGCGAATACGGCCATCCTGGAATCCGAGCACAGCTCTTAGATAAAAGAACAAATCAGCTCGTACAGGATTTTATTGTCGAAGAAGAAGAAAATTCACTGCATGTCTTAAATGCCGTTTCTCCCGCATTTACGTGTTCATTAGTTTTTGCGCAATATATTGTTTCACGAATTAAAGAACGTTTATAACATGAGGTACATATGCCCCGAAGTAAGAGTAAGCAAACATTAATTAAAAATAAAATCCGAAAGCATAGAAGACGTCGCAAAGCTCAAAAAAAACAAGCCGGAAAAGCCAAGAAGAAGGTATAAACTTTCTTTGGGTCGTCTTATCTTCCTCATTAGTATTTTGATCAAACCTCACCCTCGAGGAGCCATTTCCAAATGGGAATGATATGAATAGAGAGGTCTTCGTTATTTATTATTTCTTCATCATTTAATGTTATAATCACACATTCTCTGATTTTCATAAATTTTGCGGCTTCATATAACGCACGTAGTTCACGATTTCTTACATCATCTTTATCTAAAGAATAGCATACCTGAAAGAATTTTTTTGATTCACGTTTTTTCCTTTTCGTGGCGACAAAATCTATTTCATAGCCGCTACGAGTAAGATAATAGGATAGATCATATCCTCGACGTTTAAGTTCAATAAAAACAATATTCTCAAGTTTTCGCATATCATCAACACCTTCTCCTCTTGCAATCGAATCAGCGAGCGCCCAATCGATAGCATATACTTTACGATAATTTCGTGCTCTTATTTTTTCTGACTTAGAATAAAGAGAAATCGTAAATAACATGAATGCTTCTTCAAGATACGAAAGATAGCGATAGAGCGTCTCAGCAGAAAATGGCAATGATTCTTCTTCTAAACGTCGGCCTATTTTACGTATAGTCATGGGGCATCCTATGCGAGAAATAAGAGCCTCGGCGAAGTAATTAAAACTTGTAATATTAATATTATCTTGAGGATGAGCTTCAATAATATCTCGTAATACCATAGTGTCCCAATAGGTTTGCAGCAACTCAATATGCTGTGATTCTTCTGCATCAAGGAGTCCAGGAAAACCTCCCTGATCAAGATATTTCATAAATGCCTTTCTGATATGAGATTGCCCTTTTGTTGTTCTTGTATCACGAGAAATAGCATAATGGTGAATAAACTCTTCAAAAGAAAAAGGAAAAAGCTCACAAGGAAAATTCTTGCCTCGCAAACCTGAAGCAATATCTCCGGTCATAAGTTTTGAAGTTGAACCTGTAATAATTACTCTATGGTTTTGTTCCTCTAAAAGATGAAGGATATAATCCTCCCATCCTTCAATGCGATGGATTTCATCAAAAATAAAATAGACTTTTTCTTTCCCCAATTTTTCAGGAAAAAGCGCGTAATATGCTTCGTTAATCTGGCTAAGTTCTGCAAGTTTAATACCACGCATTCGATGATCATTAAATTGAATACGACAAAAATTATCTTTTTTTATTCCTTTTTCTAAGCATTCTTGAATAAATTGATAGGTTCGATAGGTCTTTCCTGATCTTCGTGCTCCAATTATTGATGTAGACATATCTTTTACGAAGCTCATTTTTTTTGAACGGAATGTAAGTTCCGGCAAGGACTTTTCCTGGAAGTCGAGAATTATTCTTTTAAATTCTTCAAGATTCATAAACTATAATTGTTCTTTCTATAAGAGCAATTTATATCAAAATTGATCTTATAGCAAGAACAATTTTTGGTTAAATAAAGAAAAATATTATTATTCGCGATGGAAGGTAAGCAAACATTAATCAAAAATAAAATCCGAAAGCATAGAAGACGTCGCAAAGCTCAAAAAAAGTAAGTCGATAAAGCCAAGAAGAAGGTAGAGGGACATTCTACTTTGCATGGCTACGTAAGATAAGCAAGGTCTTCTACAGATTTTTTCTATTTCCTTTTGATCGTGATGGTGATGGACATGGAGATAATTGCGACAATTGTATGTACGAATCAAATCCTGATCAACAAGATGACGATGGAGATGAAGTAGGCAATGTTTGCGAAGAAGATGATAATTGCCCAAGCGATCCCAATGAAAGTCAGAGTGATACTGATGGAGATGGTAAAGGCGATGCATGCGATTTTGATGAAAAAGATACCGAAGATGAAGGTGGCTTGGATGATTTTGAACCACCGAAGCCTCCTAAATGTAATTGTGATCCCGACGACAAGCAGTGAGAGATCTAAGTCTTATTATATGAACATCATCCGAGCAGTTAAAAAAATCCAAAGCGAACGAGATCCTCATAAAGATAATTCCGAAGATGGCAATTGGGTTTGTACGGATTAATTTTTGGGGGGGGCAAACACGTGTCTGTCCAAAGTAAGTAAACATAAATTTGTCTCTACAGATCCACTCAATTGCCTTGTATTTTTGTCAAAAAACTATTCTTATTGCCTTGTATTTTAGTAATAAATATGCCATTATTGATTTGTATTTTTGCTAAATATCTCGTAAGAGGCTAAAATTGAAGAGAAAAATAGATTTTGAGCTTAAAAATTGGAAAGATGCCCCAGAACGTAAGGTTCTCCTTCTCCGAGGGGCCCGGCAGGTGGGCAAAACATATTCAGTGAGAGCTTTGGGAAAGACCTTTGAACATTTTTTAGAAATTAATTTTGAAGAATCACAAGAAGTAAAAACATTTTTTGAAGGTTCGTTAGATCCAAAGGCTCTCTGTGAAAAATTAACAGCATATTCGAATATTCCTCTTATTCCCGGAAAATCACTTTTGTTTTTCGATGAGATTCAGGCATGTCCCGATGCATTGAGATCATTACGATTTTTTTATGAAAAAATGCCCGGTCTTCATGTTGTTGCTGCGGGGTCACTTCTTGAATTTGTACTTTCAGAAATTCCTTCATTTGGCGTTGGAAGAATTACTTCGCTCTATGTCTATCCATTATCTTTTTACGAATTTCTTTGGGCAACCGGAAATGATGCTCTCTATGAACTCCTGAAAGAAAAAAATATATCTGACCCACTCGATGAACCGCTTCATACAAAGCTTCTTGATCTTTATCGTACACATCAAATTATTGGAGGATTACCCGAAGTTGTCGATGCCTATAGTCAAGAGAGAGACTTGCGGGCTTGCCAAATGATTATTGATCAACTTCGAGGAAGTATTATCGATGATTTTGCAAAATATAAAAAAAATATCCCGCAATCAAAGCTCGAGGAAACGTTTCGCTCTATTGCATTTCAAGCCGGGGGAAAGTTTAAATATGCGAATATCTCGACCGAAGAATCCAGTAAGGACTATAAAAATGCCCTGGAACTCCTTATACAAGCGGGGCTCGCATATACGATATATCATACATCAGCACAAGGTATTCCCTTAGGTACTCACATTGACCATAAGAAATTTAAGGCCATACTATTTGACACGGGAATTCATCAGCGCATTGTGGGACTTGATCTTGCGCAGTATCTTATCACAAAAGGGCAAAAACTCATCAATGAGGGAAATCTTGCCGAAGTCTATGTCGGGCTTGAATTAGCCAAAGCAAGCCCCTCCCTTCTGAAACCTCAATTATATTATTGGCATCGAGAAGCAAAATCAGCCAATGCCGAAGTTGACTACGTCATCCAAAAAAATGACGAGATTATTCCCTTGGAAGTAAAATCAGGTACCAAAGGACAAATGCAAAGCATGTATATTTTCCTTAATGAACGCAATCTGCAAAAAGGCATTCGATTGTCACAAGAAAATTTTGGAGTCTATGATTCCATTCAGACAATTCCCATATACGCAACAGAGAAGGCGGCAACATATATCACTCCTCATTAACTCGTCGTATCTTCGCGCCCAGAGCTTCAAGCTTTTCTTCTATGCGTTCGTAACCGCGATCGAGATGATAGATATTATGAATTTCGGAAGTTCCTTGGGCACCTAAGGCAGCAATGATGAGCGATGCGCTGGCACGAAGGTCTGTCGCCGTAGTAATTGCACCGGAGAGTTTTTGTACGCCGTTAATAATTGCCCTGCCGTTGTCGATAAAAATATTTGCTCCCATGCGATTTAATTCTTCGACATGCATAAATCGATTTTCAAAAATTGTTTCATTAATCGTGCTGATGCCGTTTGCGAGTGAAAGCAAACTAGTAAACTGTGCCTGCATGTCAGTTGGAAATCCAGGGTGTGGCATGGTGATAATATTAATGGGTTTTATTTCTGGGTTTTTACTAATCGTTACCTGATTATTTTCAAGTGTAATATGAGTGCCTGTTTCTTTGAGTTTTTCGATAACTGGCTCTACATGAGATTCTCTAAAATTTTTAATAACTATTTTTTCTCCGCATAATGCAGCTGCAACCATAAAAGTTCCGCATTCAATACGATCGGGAATCACTCGATATTTTGTTCCAGAAAGTTTCTTTACTCCGGTAATCGTGATTGTATCTGTTCCTGCGCCTTGTATGTTTGCACCCATTTTTGTGAGAAAGTTTGCAAGATCAGGAATTTCAGGCTCTTTTGCACAGTGTTTAAGAACTGTCTGTCCTTCGGCAAGAACCGCTGCCATCATCGTATTCATTGTGCCTGCTACAGTTTGTCGATCAAAAAAAATAGTATTTCCGATAAGCCTCTTTGCGCGAGCAATAATATAGCCGTGTTCGAGTGTAATTTTTGCTCCGAGTTTTTCGAGTGCTTTTATATGAAGATCAACTGGCCGCGCTCCAATTGCACAACCGCCGGGGAGTGATATTTTTGCTTCGCCGGTTCGTACAAGTAGCGGGCCCAGAACTTCTATTGAGCCGCGCATAGATTTAACAAACTCATACGGAGCTTCGGTATTTTTAATATTTTTTGCGCACAAACGCAGTGTCTTGTCCCACGTGCTTTCTACTCAAAGGTGTGCAAGCAGTTTTAACATCGTATGAATGTCATTTAAGTTAGAAATATTTTCGAGTTCGATCTCATCTTCGGTTAAAAGTGAAGCAGCCAAAAGCGGCAACGATGCATTTTTGCTCCCCGCAATTGATACTTCACCGGAGAGAGGATAGCCTCCTTCAATTATTAATTTTTCCATGATCATTATTCCTTAATTCAATTATTCGTGTAACATTGTTGCCGTCTTTAAACGAGCTCAGAATAAATTGTGTA
>CAZRKD010000015.1:12991-14455 GCA_964600515.1 uncultured bacterium | reverse complement strand
GGAAGGTCTATGGCAAGGAACTCTTACGTATTAAAGATCGATCTGACCGTGAGTTTTGTTTTGGTCCCACACATGAAGAAGTAATCGTCGATCTTGTTCGCAAAGATATTCGCTCGTATAAAGAATTGCCGTTTTGTTTATATCAAATTCAAACGAAGTTTCGCGATGAAATTAGGCCACGGTTTGGGCTTATGCGCGGGCGAGAATTCATCATGAAAGATGCATATAGCTTTCATGTGGATGAAGCATCACTGCATGAACAGTACGAAATTATGCATGAAACCTACACACGCATTTTCACTCGCTCAGGGCTTAATTTTCGGCCGGTCGAAGCTGATTCAGGTGTCATTGGCGGAGAGGTTACCCATGAATTCCATGTACTTGCCGATACCGGTGAAGATACTATCGTGACGTGCCTTGAATGCAAGTATACATCAAATCTCGAAAAGGCAAGCTCGCAACACAAAATCGCTGCCGAGGGAGACCCTTGCCCACATTGCAAAAAGCCACTGATCTTTAAACGTGGAATCGAGGTCGGACAAATATTTAAGCTCGGAACAAAATATTCAAAGAGCATGAATCTTGCGATTTTAGATAAAGTGGGAAAACCAATTCATCCGACTATGGGCTGTTATGGAATTGGCATTGGAAGAACTGCTCAAGCTGCGATCGAACAAAATCATGATGATGATGGAATAATCTTTCCCATGGGCATTACACCCTTTCACGTTATTATTCTAAATCTCGGTACGCAAGAAGAAAAAGTAAATCGTGCTGCAGAAGAGCTGTATCATAAGCTTCTCGAAGCAAAATTTGAAGTTCTCTATGATGACCGCGAATTACGTCCTGGCTTTAAATTTAAAGATGCCGATTTAATTGGAATTCCCATTCAGATTCGTATTGGGAAAAAATATAGTGAAAGCGAAAAAGTAGAACTCGTTATGCGAAAAGATAAACACGTTATTGAAATGCCTATTGCCGAAGTACGAGAGAAGGTTCATGCTATTATTTCGAAGGAGTTCTATCATGTCTAAAAAATCCACGCGAAAAAAGAAAATTGTAAAAAAAATCCCAAAAAAAGTTACTCATAAAAAATCCCCCTCGAGAAAAAAAAGAGAAACGATCAAACCAGGAAGTCTGATTGCACAGCAGCATGAGCTCTCACGAGAAAAACTTGCCGTCATTCAATCAAAGTTTGACGAACTTAAAAAAAAGAACAAAAAAGAAAAAATAATTAAAAAAGATATTCAAGAAATCCAATCAAGTATAGAGAGTTTACAAAAAAACATCGAACTTCTTAACTCACACATTCTTTCGTTACATGAATTTAACGATTACGAAATCCTTGATGCTATAGCCAACGACCTTAATAAACTCAAAGCAAATATTGAATTCAAGCTTCAACTTTTCAGAAAAAACTTCGCCAAAAAAGAACTCGAACGAATTTTTAACTAGCATATAGCG
>CAZRKD010000015.1:0-12891 GCA_964600515.1 uncultured bacterium | reverse complement strand
ACGCTATACGCTATTCTTCTGTATTGGAGGGAATGTCGTTTCCTCAGGTGTTTCGCCCTGTTCAATCTTCATACGATCACGTTCCCCATGAGAAATTACTTCTTTCTCAAGTTCTTGAATAATAGGGCCATGAGGATTTTCTCGAATTTCTTTTTCAATTCTTCTAAGCGCTACACCAACAATATCCCTATGATGGAGTTTTGCACCAAAGCGTCCTTCGGTTAGCTTTAACCAAAGGTGGTGCACACGTTCAACATCTTCTGGCCACAAACGCGGGGGATGCGGGCCTAAGTTCACATAGATTGAACGAGATTTGGGGCCCGGAGGTATAATTTCGAGCGAAAGCGATGGTCGAGGAGAGGGAAGTTTTTCCCACTCCGACCCAATCCGACGAGAAAGCTCGAAGTGTTCCATTTTATTTGATGTACCAACAACAATGCGAGCACTTTTGAGTTCCGCTGCAGTCCGGATAATTGCTGCGAGTGGATCTGATGCCGGAACAACAAGAAGTTCAACATGCTTACCGCACTTTTCGGCAAGGTGAACAACGCCACTAAAGACATCAACTTCTTCTCCTGAGATAATTTCTTCTGGCCGCAATGCTTTTTCTTGAGTACCTGCTTCAGCCGCTGGCCGTACAGTTAACACAACCACATCCATACGCTTCATATCGGTTTTCTCGAGAATTGCTCGTACATGATCGAGGCGCGAAGGATTTCGTACCGCAACTAACACATTTCCTGGCCTTACCTGAATTGGCTCTAATGCAATATTTTCATATGCCTCGACCAGAAACTTCTCTTTGAGTTCATCGGTCTTTTTTCTTTTTCTTTGGTTTAAGAAACTCGAAATCTCAAAAGTAATAAAAAAGAGGACGGTAAATAAAAGACCAGATATCGTTGCAGTTTTTTTTGTAAAAAGATTGAGCATAGCCAGAGAAAGAAGTGTGAGAGAAATAAGGACTAATCCTAAAGGCAATTCCGTGTTTCCTATTTTGATATTCATGGGCACTCGCCACTCTCGCTTTTCGGGCATCTTGAATCGCAAGATGAACATCGAGAGTGTCATCATGGTAAAACTCCAGATGACCCCAAATGCATAAGCCTCGCCGAGTAAATAGACATTGCCCTGACTTGCAATAATCGTAACTATCTGAAGAATGGTAATGAGATTTATTAATCGAGATGTTGTTCCATATTTTTTGTGTGGATTACGAAACCAATCGGTCAAAATTCCATCTTCTGCTACGCGGTTTAACACTCCATTTGATCCGATGATTGAGGTATTTACCGCACCTGAGAGTATAAGAGCTCCCACCAGAACAACAAATATATGGAATCCAAGTTTCAAAGCTTCGGGGCCAACAAGAAACATCGACAATCCTCCAATAAGATTATCAAGATATTTTACGCGCTCTCCATCGGGAATAATCATGACCGCAAAAAAAGAAACTAAAGACGTAAAAAGCAATGAATAGATAAAAATCACGAGTCCTGCTTTTTCTAAATTTTTTAGCTTTGGATGTGCAATTTCACGATTAACTTGGGCTAAACTTTCCTCCCCACTCATTGCTAAGAGCGAGTGGCCAAGGGCAATAAAAATAGCAACGAATGGAATTGAAGGAAACATCGTCCCTTGTAACCATCCAAGCCCATGTTCGCCAAACGTTAGATTTTCCGGTAACGGCGAAGGAATTGGGTAAAACCCTTGCTTCACAATCGTGAAAAGACACCACCCAATCAAGATTACTACCATAACCGTCGTTATTTGCATTATCCGTAATGCCTTCCCACTTGATTCATGCATGCCAATAATATTTTTTCTCCAGAAATAAAGTGTAATTGCTATTGCAAAAACAATAGAACAATAATGAGGAGCAATATGGAGGTTAGGAATGTTGAAGTATACTCCTAATTCATTAATGAGACCCGCAAGATAAAGACCGGCACTGACTCCACTGATAGGACCGGTAAGGACATAATCAAACATGAGCGCCGAAACAGCGAGCTTTGCCATACGCTTGCCCATGGCTTCATTGACAATGCGATACACTCCTCCGCGGACAAACATTCCGCAACTTTCAATATAGACTGCGCGGACTGCATATGAAAAGAGCATGATCCCCAATATAAACCATGGTGCTGATTTACCGATTGCTTGTTCGGCGATTCCGCCGATGTAATAAGCAGTAGAACCAAGATCAGAAAGCACAACTGCCGCCGCTCTCCAAAACGAGATAAACGACAGCATTATCGTGGTCGCAACCACGACTTTAGTTCTATTTGAAGGTTGCAGAGAAGGTGTCATGATAAACGTGGAAGATTACTCGCCTTAGTATCAACTGTCAAATGAGCGATTTTACCGACTTGAACATTGTAAAAGAACAATGTTTAAGCATCATCCGGAATTGCAACTCCTTCCAAATCAACTCCTTTATCTTCTAAAAATTTCATTAAGATATGATTGCAAGTATTCGTAACTTTTTTGAGTTCTTCGAGTTTATTTTGTAATTTTAATTGCAGATTTTCTTTAATGCTTCGTAAAAACGTCCGTTCTTTAGTGAAGTCATTATATTTTGTATCGGTAAGCGTAAACCAAACATCCCAGAGATACGGGTCATTGTACGATTGGCTTCTCATCAGCCACTCGGGCTTTTTTTCATGATAGGATTTCATTATGCGAAGATATACATCTCGCGAAAAGTATTTGCCCCATGATAGTGTTGTGACTTTTTCGAGATATTCGAATGCATGCTTTTTATCATCACTATCAAGTGAATAGATCGCTGAATTAATAAATGAAAAATCCTGCACATATTGATCAATAAAAAAACTCATATGCCATTTATTGATATCTCCTGCAATTGAAAGAATTGTAGAATAGAGCTTTTGTCGCGTAGTCATGAGAAGATCGTTATAGGATTTACTTAAAGAAGCAACATCTCCAAATTTTTTCTTATTCTTAAATTCAGAAAGCTCAACTTTAAGCATAGTTTCAGCAATGTGTTTTTCAAGTTTTCCTGCTAACTTTTTTGTAACAAGAAGCCGATCAAGAAGATCATCAATCGTATTCCAATGTAAAAACTTCTGGTTGTATTCTAAAGATTCCATAGCATATGCGGCTATCCGTGAAAGCTCTATAGGGTAAATGCCCAAGTGATCTAAACGGCTGAGTGCAAGGCTTATGGCTTCAATTTCATTTTTAAAATTCTTTTTATCGATTTCTTTTTTTGTATCGTAATGAGTACTTTCAAATGATAAAATACTATTGGGAGTAAAAAATTGTAAAAAGCTCGTACCATTGAGAATAAAGGGGATAGCATCGCTCATTTTTGGATATCCACTCAATTGGCTGTATCGATCATGGAGATTCAAATCTTCAATAACTTTTTGTGAAAATTGCGCCAAATCATATGAAGAAAATAAATGTTTGGGTTTTCCAATACCACCTATTTCATCGAGATTAATATAGGCAACTAATCGATCGCGGATCTCGGGATGCTTTTCTAAAAAACTAAACGAGCCATTAAAACGTGAGGGGATATATCCGGAAACTCCGCTGTAATGCCCTCCAAAAAATGCAACAACCACCGTTCTGTTTCCTGCAAAACTGCCGCTCTTAATTGCCCGTACAAGTTCAAGAAGAGCCGCAACTCCAGAACAAGCACTGCGTGCTCCAGAAAAGAATTTATCATAATGAGCACCAATCAATATATATTCATCAGGGTAATTATTTCCTCGAAGATAGCCGATAATATTTTTACCAAAAGAATCTTCAATATACACTTCTGAAGAAAGTGTTACATCTCTTCTTCCGGATGCCATAATTTCTTGCACTTTAATTGCATCTTCATAGCTTATGGAGAACACAGGAATGTGAGGGCTATACGTAGCATCGAGATAGAGAGCATCTTTAATAAAGCTTTCTCCTTTATAGCCATAGAAAATAATCGAATGAACTCCTCTCGTCTCCGCTTCTTCTATTACAGGCATTGGCCAGCTGGTAATGTCATCGGTTCGTTCGATTAATAAAATTTTATTTTCTAAGTCACCTAATGCATCGAGATCTTTTTTGAAACCACGCCCTGCATACACAAGTTCTCCGATAATTTTTTCTTTTTTCTTATCATTACCAAGGGAATATTGAAAAATAGATTTTCGCCCGTGAGTCCCAATAGAATTTGCAAGTGTGACAACCGTAAATTTTCTATTCCCCACTTTAAGATGAGAATTCATCATTCGATACGTCGTAACGGGAAAGGTTTCAAAGCCAGCTGAAATTCCCATTGAAGTGAGTTCTTTTAAAATAAAGCTCGTAATAATTTCTTCTTCTTCGGTTCCCGGCAAAACAGAATCCCTTGCAACGCCCTTGTCGTAGTTATCAGTAAAAAGCCTCCCTTCTGCAAGCCGCTCAAATACCGCATAGCTTTTATTGATTTGTACACTATCGACAAAGCCTGATTCTTTGTCTTTTAAAGACTCTTTACGTTTTTCAGAACACGAAAAAATAAATGTACTGGCAAGAAAAAAAAGAAATATTTTTTTTATCATGTAAAAAAAATAGCAGATTATTTTCTAAAAATAAAGAAGAAGTATAAATGGGTTATAAAATTGAAATTAGGTCCCCGCTGAATAATCCGACAAATACTTTTCTTGTGCTTTGGTTAGAGCATCGATTTCTATTTCCATAGTAGATAGTTTTAGTTTCGCAATCTCTTGGTCTTGAGCTGCTGGTATCGTATAGACTTTATTTTCGAATGTAGTGCCTTCTTTTTTCAATCTCACGAGTGAAAGCAATTGATTAGCAAAGCTCATGTCCATAACTTCAGACGGATGCCCCTCGGCTGCTGAAAGATTGACGAGTCGTCCTTTGGCGAGAATAAATATATGTTTGCCATTTGTAAGCGTATATTCTTCACATGACGTTCGAACAAGGCATATCTCCTTGGTAATTTCAGATAATTCTTTTAAATTAATTTCACAATCGTAGTGCCCGGTATTACAAATAATTGCGCCTTCTTTCATATGACCAAAATGACGGCCCACAATAACATCTTTCATTCCGGTTGCGGTAATAAAAATATCTCCAATTTTTACCGCATCATCCATTTTCATGACGGTAAAACCTTCGAGTCGAGCCTTCAAGGCACAAATTGGATTTATCTCGGTAACAATAACATCTCCTCCCATGCCACGAGCACGCATAGCAACGCCTTTTCCACAGTGGCCATAGCCAGCAACAACAACACTTTTACCCGCAAATAAAACACTCGTTGCTCGAATAACGCCATCAAGTGTTGATTGTCCGGTGCCATATACATTATCAAAATCCCATTTTGTTTCCGCATCATTTACCGCAATCACCGGATATTTGAGAGCCTTGTCCGTTGCCATAGCGCGGAGGCGATGAACGCCGGTCGTTGTTTCTTCGGTGCCACCAATAATATATTCAGCAAGTTCTGGATGTTTATTATGCACGGTAAAAATTAAATCTGCACCATCATCGAGCGTTAATGTCGGTTTGAACTCAAGTGTTTTATCGATACACCAATAAAATTCATCGGTATTCATGCCGTTCCATGCATAGATTGAAACCCCATCTTTTGCCAAAGCTGCAGCAATGTCATCTTGAGTTGAGAGAGGATTACATCCACTCCAGCTAACTTCTGCTCCAGCAGCAATGATAGTTTTAATAAGCACCGCCGTTTCTTTTGTTACATGTAAACATCCTGCTACGCGCATACCAGAGAGTGGTTTTTCTTTCGTAAATCGTTTACGATATTCTGCAAGTACAGGCATTCGAGATTCTGCCCAATGGATTTTATTTTTGCCAGATTCGGCAAGCGATAGATCTTTAACTTTGTAATTTGTTGACATGAAAATTCCCCCAATTATTTTACATTAAAAAATGACTTCAATTCTTTGACTTTATCAGTTTTTTCCCAGCTAAAGCCATCTTCTTCTCGACCAAAATGGCCATAGGCTGCGGTTTGTTTAAACTTTGGTTTGAGTAAATCAAGATGCTCAATAATTCTTCGAGGTTTTAAAGGAAAAATCTCTCGAACGGCTTTTACCAGTTTTAATTCATCAACGGTTGCAGTCCCGCCTGTATTAACTAAAACAGAAACAGGATCGGGAATTCCAATTGCGTAGGCGAGCTGAATTTCGCACACATCGGCAAGAGAAGCCGAAACAATATTTTTTGCAATATAGCGCGCCATGTAGCTTGCGCTTCGATCGACTTTCGATGGATCTTTACCAGAAAAACACCCGCCTCCATGAGCGCCCATTCCGCCATACGTATCAACAATAATTTTTCGGCCGGTTAGTCCGCAATCGCCTTTTGGGCCACCCACGACAAATCGCCCAGTTGGATTAACATGAAATACGGTATCTTTCGTTAAATATTCTTCGGGAACAATTGGTTTTATTATTTTTTCAATAACACCTTCGCGAAGTGTTTCGTAACTTACTGAATCTTTATGCTGAGTGGAGATAATAACATTTTCTACTGACACGGGCCTTCCATTAATATACCGAATCGAAATCTGGCTTTTGCCGTCGGGGCGTAAAAAATCGAGTTCATTTTTTTTGCGTGCTTGTGCAAGCCTTCGCGTGAGTTTATGAGCCCAATGAATAGGCGCAGGCATGAGTTCTTTTGTTTCTTTGCAGGCATAGCCAAACATAATACCTTGATCGCCAGCTCCTTGCTCTTTTTCTTTATTCGTATCTATATTAACCCCCAGAGCAATGTCAGGAGACTGCTTTCCAATTGCAGTAATAACTGAGCAGGTTTCCCAGTCAAAACCCATTGCTGAATCATTGTATCCAATTTCTTTAATGGTTTCTCGAACAACACTCGGCATATCAACGTAACAATTAGTAGTAATCTCACCAGCAATAAGCGCCATTCCTGTTGTTACGAGCGTCTCACAAGCAACACGGCCGTTTTTGTCTTGTTTCAATATTTCATCCAAAATTGCATCGGAAATTTGATCAGCAACTTTATCAGGATGCCCTTCTGTTACTGACTCTGAGGTAAAAATGTAATCAGACGTGTTTTTAGTCATATATGCTCCTTTATATTTATTATATTTATTAAGGAGCCTGAGAATATATTATTTTGGGTATGTGTCAAGAACGGAAAAAAGAAGATGATTAATTAATGAAAATAGAAGCATCTCCGCTTTCTAATAAGCTTTCATTGTATCCTTGAAGTATCTCCTCGCAATTGATACCTGTAGGAGTATTGACATCGAAATCTTCTAACTCTCCTTTAGCGTTAACTCCAACTCCGCTTTCATTTTCTAACTCTGAATCATTCTGATCCTTACATGCTTGTGCTTGTATAATTAATTCATAATTTTCGGCTCCTAGATCGCAGGTTTCGCCAATGCTCTGTTCTATTGAAGTTGACGCACTCTCTGCACTGCTTGCAAATAATTGAGAAGTCAGGAATAGTGAACTTATTAGCAAAAGTCCTGCTATAATTCCTACGATAGTTATTTTTTGTCTACTCATAAATTTCCTCCATATATACTCTATTTACTACTTCTACTATAATAACTATGCACATTGCATGCCAAGTTAGCCAAAAAAATATTAATTATAACATATTGAAATTAATAGATATTAGTTGTGTCACGAGAATGAGCCTCCAAAAGAATGCCCGTACTTTCTTTCCTACTCTGCAAATTATTCACATTCAATTGTTTCTACGGGGACTTCGGAAAGATTGCCATCTTCATCAAGGACAACAGCATTTTTTTTAACCGTCGTACATTGCTGTTCCTCGTTTTCAACCCCTTCGCCGACATTGGTGCCCTCAACACAGGGCTCATCTCCGCCGGTTACATCAGCAGACGAATTATTACTGGGTCGAGCAATAGCGAGTGTAGTAAACGTGAAAAAGATGATAATAAATGATTGCATATACATAGTATATCAAATGTAATGAAAAAATACAAAACTCTTAATGCAATGTCATATGTTCATCATGATCTTCATCTTGAGTAAATTTCCTCAACTGTTTTTTCATGCCACGTATGTTTAAATTCCCTCGAAACCATAAAAGATACATTAGACCAATAATCATGCCTCCCAAATGCGTCACATGACTAATTCCATCTTGGGAATAATTAATCGTGGACATGAATTCTATGAAAGCAAAAATGACGACCATGTATTTTACTTTAATGGGAAAAAGAAACATAAATAAAACCATGCGATTCGGGAAAAAGAGGCCATAGGCAAGTAAGAGTCCATAAATTGCGCCCGATGCTCCTACAACAGGAATCAAAGAATCGGACAAAAAAATACTCGTCACGACTCCCGAACCAACGCCACAGAGAAGATAATAAAAAAGAAATCGCTTACTTCCAAGAGCATATTCTATTTCACCGCCAAACATCGATAGAACAAACATATTGATAATAAGATGCATGAGCCCGCCATGAAGAAACATATAAGATGCTAACTGATAGACAAAATAATTATGCATAACCTGATACGGAATAAGGCCTAAATAGGAAACAAATTCTATTCTTTGTAATTGTAAAATTACCTGCAAAACATAAACAGCAATACTTGCAATAATAATTTTTTTCACCATCGGAGTCATTGGACCCGTAAAATTGAATTGTGGCCGGTATGAATATCGTTCGTACATACAAACCCCTCGCTAGTAGCTCGCTTCGCCTATTTGTTGACTTACCGTTACTTCCATCAAATCCTTCGGAATGTCCTTAATAAAACTCGTGGGCATATTGTAATGGACACTTCCAAAAAGCCGACGCAATCGACATGATGAAAGACAAAGGCTCTTTCGTGCCCGTGTGATGCCGACATAACAAAGCCGGCGCTCTTCTTCATATTCTTCAAGGCTATCCATTGAACGCGAATGAGGGAAAAGCCCCTCTTCCATTCCAACCATAATAATATGATCAAATTCAAGACCTTTCGCACAGTGAATCGTCATGAGCGTAATTTTATCTGCCGATTCTTCTAATTGATCGGTATCAGAGACAAGTGCGACGGTTTCTAAAAACTGCGAAAGCGTATGATCTTTATTTTCATTAAAGTATTCATAAATCGCCTCTAAAAATTCCGTAATATTTTCTTTACGAGACTCTGCTTCAAATTTCTCAAGGCTATTTAAACTTGTCCAATAGCCACTTTCATCAAGTAATTTTTTTACTAATTCATGCGATGGCAGTGTATTTTTTGCAGTACGTGCCTTTTCAAATAATTCATATTCATTTTTAATTTTTTTAATTGCCGCTCCATCACCTGATTCGCCAAAGAGCTTCAAGGCTTCAAGATAATGAGTTTGATGCTCGTTTTTCATCCATTCAATTTTTTCAATTGTTTTATCTCCAATGCCTTTTTTGCCCAATTTTACAATCCGTCGAAAACTAATGCCATCAAAAGGATTTTCTAAAAATTTCAAATATGCCAAGATGTCTTTAATTTCTTTTCGTTCATAGAATTTGAATCCACCAAAAAGAGCATACGGAATACCATTTTTAATAAACTCTTCTTCAATGACTCTCGACTGTGCATTGGTCCGATAAAAAATAGCGATATTTCTATAATTTTCTTTTTGATCAATAAACGCTTCTATTTTTTCTAATACAAAACGCGCCTCATCTTTTTCATCAAGGGCAAGATGATAATTGATTTTTGTGCCAACATCATTTTCGGTCCAAAGGTTTTTTATCATTCGCTGTGTATTTCTCCCCACAACACTCGATGCAGCCTTGAGAATGAGTTTCGTTGAACGATAGTTTTGTTCAAGCTTAACGACTTTCGTATTTTTGAAATCGTCTTGAAAATGGAGGATATTATCGATATTTGCTCCGCGCCAACGATAGATTGATTGGTCATCATCGCCCACAACCGTAATGCCACGTTTATCATGCGCCAGCAACCGAACGAGTTTGTATTGAATGATATTCGTATCCTGAAATTCATCAACAAAAATATAGGGCCATTTATCGTAATAACTTGCGTGTACTTCTTTATGCTCGCTCAAGAGCTCTACTACTTTGCCAATGAGATCACCAAAATCCATGCTATTACTTGCCACTAATTTTTTTGCATACAACTCAATGACCTCGAAAATCTTTTGATCAATAAAATTATATTCAGTAATTTTCTTTCGTGCATCACTGATACTCTCACCATTATTTTTCATATGATCGAGTTTATCTAAAACCGAAGAGGGTTTAATAGATTTTTCACCAATATTTAATTCCCGTAAGCATTCGCGAACGAGTGTTGATTGATCATGTTTATCAATAATATTAAAATTCGTATCATAGCCAACAAGCGGCGCATGCTTTCGTAAAATCCGCGCACATAATGCATGAAACGTCCCAACCCAAATATTCTGCGGGATCGAAGCACCGAGCTTTAAAATTCGATGTTTCATCTCGCCCGCAGCTTTATTCGTAAACGTCATGGCGAGAAATCCATAGGGACTTATTTTCCCTTCCATTAATAAATAGGCAATCTTATGTGTTATCGTCTTTGTCTTTCCACTCCCCGCGCCGGCAAGAATTAAAAGCGGGCCTTCATTATATAATACCGCTTCTTTTTGCTTGGGATTCAATGTGTCGAGTATATGCATATCATTTTATTATTCTATTTATCCGTAATTCACAAGAAATTTTAAAATCCTCTAATGAGTCAGTCGCATTCGACAATTTTCTACTTTTTGACTATTGAGCATGCAACTAGACTAGTAGGAGTAATTTTGTTATCTTAAATAGTAAATGAATAAGGTCAAGCTATTACAAAAATTACTGTCTTGATCTAGAAATATACACTTTTCTGAAATGACTCAATGTCTTAAAGTATTTGGATTTCGTTTAAAGAGGGTTAATGGAAGTCATCACATTCTTGTACATAATGATGCCCCAGAACTCATTAATATACAGAATGTTCATGGAAAAGCAAAACCGTATCAAGTAAAACAATTTATTAATTTAATTGAAAGATAGAATGTACACATGGAGGAATAACTATGAAAGACTATCATATCAATGTATTTTATAGTGAAGAAGACGAAGGTTATATTGCTGATATTCCTGATTTAAAACATTGTTCAGCTTTTGGAGAGACTCCGCAAGAAGCCTTAACTGAAGTTCTTAAAGCAAAAAAAGCTTGGCTTGCGGTGGCTCGTGCCAAGAAAAAAACGATTCCAAAACCTTGCTATAGACCAATCATTTATCAGGTTGCTTAGCACAGACTATTAAAAAATAACGAAACGAAAAAAGCGTCTCTTTCACTATTCCACGGTCACGCTTTTTGCTAAATTCCTCGGTTGATCAATATCGGTGCCGCGAAGATCAGCAATATAATATGCAAGTAATTGTAAAGGTACGACTGTAAGCATGGGATAGAGCATTTCATCAATTGCGGGAATGCCAATATAAGCTTTGCTTAAATTTCGTAGCGTTTCATCATGCTCGGTTCCAATTGCAATAATAATTCCCTCGCGTGATCGTACTTCTTCGAGATTTGAGAGTGTCTTTGGGTAATAGCGATCACGTGGCGCAATCACGACAACCGGCATAGTTTCATCAATGAGTGCAATCGGCCCATGTTTCATTTCACCGGCTGCATAGCCTTCGGCATGGATATATGAAATTTCTTTGAGCTTTAATGCGCCTTCGAGGGCAATCGGAAAATTATTTCCTCGACCTAAATATAAAAAATCTCGATAGCTAAAAAATTCTCGCGCAATTTCTTGAATTGCCTTTTCATTGCCCAATATTTGATTAATGGCTCCTGGAACTTTGAGCAATTCCTCGACAAATTTTTTCGTATCATCACTATTATTTCGCTCTTGTCGCAAATAAAGTGCAAATGCTGCAAGCGAAACTAACTGTGTTGTAAATGCCTTTGTCGAGGCCACTCCAATTTCAGGGCCTGCATCGGTAAATATCGTATAATCTGATTTTCGATCAATGGTGCTTTCTCGCACATTACAAATTGAAATGATTTTTGCTCCTCGTGTTCGAGCTTCCATTAAAGCACCAAGCGTATCAATCGTTTCACCTGATTGAGAAATGATGAGCATGAGCGTATTTTTATCAATAATGGGGTTTCGATAGCGAAGTTCACTCGCGAGATCGACTTCTGTATGAATTCCAGCAAGGTTTTCAATAAAGTATTTCCCCACGAGCCCAGCATAATAAGCTGTCCCGCATGCGGTTATAAGTATTCGCGAAATATTCGCAAGCTCATCTTTTGAAAGTGGAAAATCGCGTAAAGTTATACGATATCGTTCATTATCAATAATATCAGAAAGGGTATCCGAAACCGCGCGTGGCTGTTCAAAGAT
Organism: uncultured bacterium; assembly: GCA_964600515.1. Taxonomy (GTDB): domain Bacteria; phylum Bdellovibrionota_F; class JAHFAK01; order JAHFAK01; family JAHFAK01; genus JAHFAK01. The sequence goes on along the minus strand of CAZRKD010000015.1, from coordinate 543 downwards.
TTCTTTTTTCATGAAGTGCTTATAACCTTCTTTTTCGGCCAAAGCAGGATTCCAACTGATTTCTTTAATAGCTTTCGTAACTTTATTTCCGAAAAAATCATAGACCGCTACCGATCCGCTTGAAATAACCCCCATTTCACCGTCTTCCAAAATCATAAAGCGATTGGTATGACGGATGATTGCAGGAATATCAGACGCAACAAACATTTCATCTTTACCAATGCCAACAATTAATGGATTTAAATTTTTTGCAAAAAATAGTGAATCTTCGGCACCTTTAATAATAATGGCGAGTGCAAATGAACCTTCGATTTTTGAAAGTGATTGTTGAACAGCTGCTAAAGGCTCGAGGCCTGTATCGAGTTTTGAATTAATTAAAACAGCGAGAACTTCGGTATCAGTCTGTGATACAAATTCATAGCCTTTTGTAATAAGTTCTTGTTTTATTTCGGCATGATTTTCAATAATGCCATTATGAACAAGCGCCACACGAGGTGCTCGATGGGGATGTGCATTTACATCCGTTGGCCGTCCATGAGTAGC
>CAZRKD010000014.1:0-14996 GCA_964600515.1 uncultured bacterium | reverse complement strand
CTTCTTCGAGTTTCTCTGAAAAAAATAAGGGACCACAATCATAATAACGCTCTTTATACAGAGCCACTACCTTGTCCCTCATTGGTGTATCATACCCATGATGTGATCGTTTCCCCCGTGATTTATGTATCAATCCTTGAGCTCCTTCACGAACATATCGATCTCGTATCCGCAGGGTTTGTCGGTAACTCACGGTGAGCATTTCGCTTGCTTCTAAAAGATTCATCTTCTGGTGTTTTACTTTCTCCATAATCATCATTCGTTCTCGTTCTCCGTAACTCATAGCCAAAGTCTCCTTCATAGTAATATCTCCTTTCGGACATACCTACTACGTTATGTCATACATTATATCAATTATTGATACATTGTATTGTGACATTTTAACTTTGGCAGAACAGAAAAAAATGGTAGTAAATCAACCTATTTCGTGAAATTCTTAACTCTAAGGATTTTTAGAGCGTATGTGCAAAGGGCAATATTTCTTTAAGAGTACATTCTCGATTTTTTCCTTGGAGATTATAACTCGTAATTATAATTGCCGCTGCAAATTCATTTAATAGCTGTGCACAAGATCCACAAGGCATTGTAGGTATTTTTGCATCCATAACAATGACAATTCTTTCAAAGTGTTTATAGCCAAGGGCCATGGCTGCAAAAAGCGCAGTCCGTTCAGCACAGATTGAATTTGAAGGGATTAAAGACTCAACATTACATCCCGGAATAATGATATTGCTTTCGACTAAAAGTGCAGCTCCAACTCGATAATTGGTGAACTGAGCCTGGGCATGATCATAGGCCTTTCTTGCTACTTCGAGCATTTGGGTGTCATGTTGATCCATTATAAGTCCTTAATAAAATTAATAAGCACCTTCGTTAATTTCTCTTGTATTAATTTTCCTGCTAGAATTACTTCGTTATGTGAAATTATTTTATCAGTTATACCTGCAGCTTTATTTGTTACACATGATAGAGTTACAACCTTCATACCCGCCTGTTTTGCAACAATTACTGAGGGTACTGTAGACATGCCAACGACATCTGCGCCCATTGCTTTAAACATTCGAATTTCAGCTGGTGTTTCATAGCTCGGCCCAGTTACTGCAATATACACTCCTTCTTTATAGGTAATACCAAGATCGTTAAAAACATTTGAGAGTTTCTTTCGTAAATCTCGATCATATGCATTCGATAAATCGATGAATCGCTCCCCGTATTTGTTATCATGATTTCCAATCAAAGGATTAGTCCCTAAAAAATTTATATGATCACGTATAACAATAAGATCACCCGGGTAAAAATCAGCATTAATCGCCCCGGTAGCATTGGTTAAAATAATAATTCGAATGCCGAGGCTTTGAAGTAAACGAATGGGGAATATAACCTTTTCCATATCGCCGGTTTCATAATAATGAATCCGGCCCTGCATACAAATAATGTTCGTAGTGCCACTTTTTCCCACGATAAGTTCATTGCTATGGCCTAGAACAGAACTCGTAAAAAAATGAGGGATTGTAGTATAGGGAATAGATACTCTATTTGTTAATTCTGTACTAAAATCTCCAAGACCAGAGCCAAGAACAACAGCAATTTTTGGAATACTATTTATTTTTGAACGAACATATGACGCTGCTTCTTCGATATTTTTATGCATGTTATTCTTTGAGAATAGTCGATAAAAAACTGGTCCCTACCCTAAGTTTTTGTAATCCAAAATTTTTGTCTATTGTTCTTCCGATATCGGCAAAGGTTTTGCGGATACCGAGATTTTTTCCTTGTTCATTATATTTGGTATAGGCAATGACCGGCACATATTCTCGTGAATGATCGGTACTCGGAGTTGTTGGATCACAGCCATGATCTGCGGTTATAATCAAAAGATCGTCTTTCTCAAGTTTATTTAAAATTTTTGGCAAAAATGTATCAAATTCTTCAAGTCCTTTTTTGTATCCCGGACAGTCATTGCGGTGACCCCAGAGCATATCAAAATCAACGAGATTCGTAAAAAGTAAACCTTTTTTTAATTGCTTCAATTTTTCGAGCGTCTGTTCCATTCCATCTTCATTTGATTTGGTATGGATTGAATCAGTAATTCCCGAGTCGGCAAATATATTATCGATTTTACCGACGCCAATAACATCCAATCTTGCATCTTTTAAATAATCAAGAACAGTTTTAGATGATGGTGGCATCGAGAAATCTTGACGTCGATGTGTTCGTTCGAAATTTGGAAATGTTCCAATAAATGGACGCGCAATGATTCGTCCAATACTATAAGGATCGCAGAGCTTACGAGCGATCGTGCAAATTTCATAAAGCTTATCTATTGAAACAATAGCTTCATGTGCAGCAATCTGAAACACACTATCTCCTGAGGTATAGACAATTAATTTCTTTGTTTCAATATGCTGCTCTCCAAGCTCTTTAATGATTTCTGTTCCTGAGGCAGGATAATTGCCAAGATATCCACATCCCGTTTCACGGCTAAATGCAGTCATGAGCTCATTTGGAAATCCCTGAGGAAAAGTCTTAAATGCAATTGATACTGGAAGGCCTGCAATTTCCCAATGCCCGGACGTTGTGTCTTTGCCTTGTGATTGTTCTTCCATCTTGCCATAGAATGCCTTTGGATTTTTTTCCGGTAGAACACCGAGAATAGACGTTAAATTTCCAAATCCTAGTTTTTGAAGGTTTGGAAGATTTAGCCCTTCGGTTGCTCGGGATAAATTTCCAATGGTATTGGATCCTGTATCGCCATATTCGTTAGCATCAGGAAGTTCTCCGACGCCGAGACTATCAAGAAGTAGAATTACGATTCGTTTGAATTTTGTTAACACCTTATCGAGCCTCGAGATATGCAACTTTTTTCTCTAAAGTATCCATACGTTTTTCTAAACGCTGAATTTCTTCTTTACCTGCTGTTCTTTTTAACGCTGCTTTGATATCTCGAACTTCTTTTTCTAGAGAATCCATGCGTTTCTCAATGGAATCCATGCGTTTCTCAATGGAATCCATGCGTTTCTCAATGGCTGTCATGCGATCTTCTAATCTATCCATTTTCTTTATCATTTTCGCTTGAGAAAGCGCTATGATTTGTACTTGCTCACTGAGAGCTTCTTGGCCTTCTATAACCGCTTTGAATTGATTCTCGAAGTGCTCAATAAGCATTCCTACTTGTGTGTGTGTAAAAACTTCTAGGCTTTCAGAGGAAGTTTTATTTTTAGTATCATTCATGCCCATCATAGAAACCTTATACGTAATTAAAGTCAAATAAAATTTTAATCATCTCCTATACGCGATTGGAATTCTTCTACCGATGCCAAAGGCCTTCTCGGATATGCGTAAGCATAGAGAAGCTTGACGGCGTTTGTATTCATTTCGATCGACTTTTTCGATGATTTTTTTTACGAGGTGTGCATCAAGATTTTCTCTCGATATAATTTCTTCAACTGTAAGTCCTTCTTCTATATAGGGTTTTAATATTCGATCAAGAATATCATATGGCGGCAGTGTATCTTCATCTTTTTGATTGGGGCGCAATTCAGCAGATGGAGGTTTTTCAATAATCTCATGTGGGATGATTTCTTCATTTCTATTTATATAATGAGAAAGTTCATAGACTTTGGTTTTAAAAACATCACCTAATACGCTTATGCCACCGCTCATATCTCCATAGAGCGTAGAATATCCGACTGAAAGCTCTGATTTATTTCCCGTTGAAATTAAGAGATAGCCATATTTATTTGAAAGAGCCATGAGAATATTTGAACGAATGCGAGCCTGCAAATTTTCTTCAGTTACATCTGAAGTTAACCCAGAAAATTCACTTTTAAAGAGAGATAGATAATTCCTAAAAAGTTCTTCTATGGGAAAATTTTTTATGGTAATTCTGAGATTTTTTGCGAGTTTTTTTGAGTCCTCGATACTTCCCTTCGATGAATACCGCGAAGGCATGTTTACGGCAATGACATTTTCAGCGCCTAGAGCTTCTTTTGCAATATATGCGGTGAGTGCAGAGTCAATTCCCCCAGAAAGACCGAGAAGAACTTTTTTAAAACCACATTTGCCCACATAATCTCGAAGGCCAAGTTCTAAATTTTTTAATATGAGTTCATTGTTATTTTCATTAACCATACATGACGTATACGATTTTTCGGTATCATAAAACACGACATCTTCTTCGCATGCCTTTCCCAAGACAATTATTTTGCCATTATGATTAGTGACCATGCTTCTACCATCAAAGATAAGCTCATCATTACCGCCAATAAGATTTGCATATATAACCGGCACATTGAGCTCTTCTGTTACTGCTGAAAGTATTTTTTTTCTCAATATAAATTTCTCAGTAGAAAATGGAGATGCATTAATAGTAATTAAGAGATCAATTTTTTGAGCTTTAAAAAAATCAATAGGATTTTTAGTGTAGATTTTCTTATGAGAAACGCTCGTCTGAAACCAGAGATCTTCACAAATGGAAACACCAATTTTTTGGCCGCCAAAAGTAAGAATGGATGTTTTATCATAAGCTTCAAAATAGCGCTCTTCATCAAAAACATCATAGAACGGTAGAAGCGTCTTATTGAAAATTTGGCTCTTCCCATTGTGACAAAATACTCCTGAATTACAGATTGCTCGTCCTGACTCTTTATTATTTTTTGTTATACTCCCAAAAAATATTCCAACATCACGAGTCTCATCTATAATTCGCTTGTTTATAATTTCTGCCTGTTGGATAAACGATTCTTTTAAGAGAAGATCACGCGGTGGATAACCAGTGACAACGAGTTCTGGAAATACAGACAGAGTAACATTATTTTTTTTTGCAACTTCAATGGTTTTTTGAATTTTTCTAAAATTACCTTCAAAATCGCCAATTGTAGGATTAATTTGTCCGATGGCTATTTTCATATACATCAACACGTACAATTGTCTGATTTCTATCTGGACCAACTGATACAATTGCGACAGGAACATTGGTTAAATACTCTAACTGTTCAATATATTTTTTCGCTTTCATGGGCAACTCTTCATACTCTCGAATGTTTGTGATATCTTCATCCCAACCCGGAGCTTCCATATATTCTGGTTCGATTTCTTTCAGCTTCGAAAGATCGGTCGGCACATAATCAAAAAATTCATTTCTATATTTATACCGAGTACATATCTTAATTTTTTTTATCCCGCTCAACACATCGAGTTTTGTGAGCACTAGATGAGAAATTCCATTAATCATTATAGAAGTTCGTAGGATAACTAAATCAAGCCATCCGCAACGCCGTGGCCTACCTGTTGTTGCTCCAAATTCATTGCCTTTTCCCTGAAATACGGTGAGTTCATCATTAAATACCTCGGTGGGTAATGGCCCTTCGCCTACGCGAGTAGTGTATGCTTTTACAATACCAACAACGCCAATATTATTTTTCATAGCAAGGCCTGTTCCTGTATATGCCCCTCCAATAGTTGTATTCGATGAAGTAACAAAGGGATATGTCCCATGATCAATATCAAGAAACGATCCTTGCGCTCCTTCTAAAATAATCTTTTTTTTACGATCAGCAAGGCCATTCAAAAGCTGTGCGGTATCGGTTACGTATTCTGATAAAGCCTTACCAAATGCCGAATAAGAAGCAAAAATTTCGTCAGTATTAAATGGTTTTAGATCATATATTTTTTCAATGATCTGGTTTTTGATGGGAAGAATATCGGAGAGTTTTTTGCGGAATCGTTCTTCTGAAATTAATTCGCTCATTCGTATTCCGAGGCGTGCAGCTTTGTCTTCATAACAGGGGCCAATGCCTCGTTTTGTTGTTCCAATAAAATTATGGGTTTTAATATCTTCGCGAAGTTTATCAATAGCGATATGATAGGGCATGATGATGTGTGCGCGATCACTCATACAAAGATTTTTGGGACTCACCTCAATGCCTTCTTTTTTGAGTGTCTCAATTTCTTCTAAAAGTACAGCTGGATCAATAACAACACCATTTCCGATAACGCATTTTGTGTTTTGATTCAGAATTCCCGAAGGAATTAAATGGAGAACAATTTTTTTCCCGTTAACAATAACGGTATGGCCTGCATTATTTCCTCCCTGAAATCGTACAATGACTTCTGCCTTTGCACTTAAAAGATCAACAACTTTTCCTTTGCCTTCATCTCCCCATTGGGTACCAATTACTGCGAGCATTGAATCTCCTCTATAAAATATAACGTGTTAAATCTTCATCTTTTACTAAATCGCTCAAACGTTCATCGACATATTTTGGATCAATAGTAATATTTTTTTCTGAAATTTCAGAAGCATTAAATGAAAGTTCATCGAGTAATTTCTCCATGACCGTATGAAGCCTTCGTGCGCCAATATTTTCAGTTCGGTCATTAACGTAAGCTGCGACTTCGCTAATTTTTTCCCTGGCACTATCAGTAATGTCAAGCTCGATATCTTCAGTCTTCATTAATGCCTGATATTGTTTCACCAGTGAATTATCAGGCTCGGTCAAAATCCGCACAAAATCTTCTTTGGTGAGTTTTCTTAATTCAACACGGATAGGAAAGCGGCCCTGTAATTCAGGAATAAGATCCGATGGCTTTGAAATGGTAAATGCACCAGCTGCAATAAAAAGAATATGATCGGTTTTTACAATGCCATATTTTGTTGTTACATTTGATCCTTCAACAATCGGCAAAATATCTCGCTGCACGCCTTCTCGTGAAACATCTATTCCATGCGAGCCATTACGACCTGCTACTTTATCGATTTCATCAATAAAGATAATGCCTAATTGTTCCACGCGCGATAGAGCTTCTTTTTTTACTCTTTCAATATCAATTAGTTTATTTGCTTCTTCATTAATGAGGATTTGAAATGCTTCTTTGGCTTTTACCTTTCGTTTCTTTGATCGTTTAGGAAGCATGCCTTCCAAAGCCTCTCGCATATCAAAACTCATTGATTCAAAACCAGCACCTGAAAATATTTCAATTGATGGCATGCCACGTTCTGAAACCTCGAGTTCAACAAATTGATCATCAAGCCTGCCTTCATGAAAAAGCATTAGTAATTTTTTTCGTGTTTCATCTCCACCATTTTCTATGCTTCCTGAACGTTCGACTTGCTCCGTAACATGACTCGGCATCAACATATCAATGAGCTTTTCAGTGGCAATACTTTCAGCTTTTTTATGAATTTTTTTTGTCTCTTCATCCTTTACTAATTTAAAACCCACTTCAGTTAGGTCTCGAACCATTGATTCTACATCTTTCCCAACGTACCCAACTTCAGTATATTTTGTTGCTTCAACTTTGATAAATGGGGCATTGGCAAGCTTTGCAAGCCGCCGTGCGATTTCGGTTTTACCAACGCCTGTTGGACCAATCATAATAATATTTTTTGGAGCTATTTCATCTCGAAGTGGGCCTTTGACTTGCTGACGTCGCCAGCGATTACGTAATGCAATTGCTACTGCTCGCTTTGCTTCTTGTTGGCCAACAATATAGCGGTCAAGTTCTCGAACGATATCTTGTGGTGTAAGATTTTTTATTTCTATCATAATTCTAATACCTCAATCTCTTTATTCGTAAAAATACAAATATCTGCAGCTATATTCATAGCTTCGCGAACAATTTCCGAGGCCGTGAGCGTTGAAAACTGCATAAGTGCTCGTGCAGCAGAAAGCGCATAAGGCCCACCAGAACCAATCGCCGCAATATTATCATCAGGCTCAATAACATCGCCGCTTCCTGAAAGAGTAAAAATTTTATCTTTATCAGCGACAATCATGAGAGCTTCAAGACGGCGCAATATCCGATCGGTTCGCCAGTCTTTTGCAAGTTCTACAGCTCCTCGGGTAATATTGCCATTATATTTTTCGAGTTTTTCATTGAATTTATCAAAGAGCGTAAATGCATCGGCAGTTGCGCCGGCAAAACCAACAATGATCTTATCGTTAAAAATTTTACGAACTTTTTTAGCTTTGCTTTTTAAAATTGAATGCCCAAAGGTAACTTGACCATCACCGGCAATTGCGATTTTATCATCTTTTTTTACTGCTAAAATTGTCGTTCCATGAAACATTACAAGTCTCCTAACCCATGCGTTTTATCATATACTTCAATGAGCTTTGCTGTCTCGAGATGCGTATATTTTTCCGTTGTCGACAACGCTTTATGCCCTAACAATTCCTGAATCGAACGCAAATCGGCTCCTCGTTCCAAAAGATGTGTTGCAAATGAATGCCTGAGCGAGTGCAGACTTACTTTCTTAAAAATTCCCATCAAAACAAGTCGTTTATGCAAGAGCCTTCGAACATGGCGGTCTGAAATACGTCTTCCCCATTGATTTACAAAGAGGGGTGCATCAGATAACGCTTCCATTTTATTAATCATTATTTTTCTTTTTGCAAGGTATTTTATAAGATAACGAAGCGATACACTTCCAATAGGAACAATTCTTTCTTTTTTCCCTTTACCACGAACGCGGAGTAATTGTTGAGTGATATCAATATCGATTATAGTAAGCGAAACAAGCTCGCTAATCCGTAATCCACTACCATAGAGCATCTCAAACATACAGGTATCTCGTAACTCTCTGATAGTAGCTTCTTTATGGGGATATTTGTCGAGAAGGAGCCGTATCTCATCAGAGGTTAAAACATTGGGCAGAATTTCCCCAAGCTTCGTAAGCTCAATTTGTTTTGCAGGGTTAAGAGATCGTATGTTTTCTTTGACTAAAAAATCAAAATAGCTTCGAAGCGTTGATACTTTTCTCCGAAGGGTTCGTTTAGAGTTTTTGTTGTGAATTTCCGCAAGATATTCTCGAATATTCACTTTATCGACATTTTCAATAGCCACATTTTTTTGCCCTAAAAAGAGCTCAAATTCCGAAAGATCAGCTCGATAATTCCGTATGGTATGAGGCGAGTAGTTTAAAATAACGGTAAGATGGGTAAAAAAATTCTCACGAGAATTCATTCTACTTCTTCTTTTTCAATCTTATCGAGTAAATCAAGAACCTTAAGCCGATGGGAGTTGTATTTGTCGTTTTCTGATAAATCTTTTGCCATTCGAAGAATTCGTTTACTTTCAGCAATAAACTCCGCCTTCTTGCCTTCATTTTCTCCCATACTCATGGAGATATAATAGAGCCGAGTTCCGAGAGCATTTAAAAACTGGAGATAATCAATTGGTGCTTCAATGATATTTATAGTCGCTTTTTGTAAAGTTACATTAAAAAACTCAGTAATAAAAGAAAAAAGATTTTTGAGAGTCTGCTTTTCAATAAATGAATCTTTGCCTTTGGTTATTGTCTCATAATCAGTTGCTTTTTTAAGAGATTCTATGAACTCTGTATCATCAATATCATCATTATCCTCTTCTTGTAAAGAAATAGAAAAATCAAACTTTTCAATAACGAGAGCTTCTTTTTTAAGTAGTAACGATGCTCGAATAAGTTCTATGCCCAGCATCTCTGCCCTCTCTTGAAAGAAAACCATATCTCGTTCGAGTGCTTTTTCAAGTAATGGATTTTTCTCACTTACTTCTTTAAGACTTTCATTTTTTTCATTCCAAAATTTTAAACATCGTAAGTTTCCCAATTCTTCTGACAGTAAAATCATGAGATTCATAACCTTTGCCATCTTTGCAAATTCAGAACGAGGGAAATCGGAAATAGTAATTGCAAACCAGCGTTTTGCATCGGTTAGATTGTGGTTCTTGAGCTCAGTAAGAGCATTGGCATACGGGCGAAATGGTAGATCTTTTGTTTCTGCCTCATCAGGAAGAGCTTCTTCTTTTTGAGGCTCTTCTTTCTGAACTGGCGCTCGAGGCTCTTGTGACTCCTCTGGTATTTTTTTATAACATGACACAAGCTCGAGAGAACACAGAATAGCGAGAGATAGTAAAAATTTCTTCATAATCTAACACATGAAATTATTTGACTTTTTTGTCTTTTTATTCTTATAATATATTGTAGAAAAGAGTGAATTCTAAGTCAACGTAATTAACAACTGTTTAACAGAAAGTAGGTTATTATGGAAGAATTAATCACTAAAATTGTCAGTTCATTAGTTGACCATCCTGAAAATATCTCTATCGAAGCTATTCCAGGAGATCACACGGTGATTTATAAGCTTGCAGTGCACGCAGAAGATACGGGAAAAGTCATTGGGAAACAAGGAAGAACTGCAGATGCAATCAGAACTATTCTAAAAGCCCTTGGCGGAAAACAAAATAAAAAGGTTGTGCTGGAAATAAAAGATTCGTTGAATCCTCGGCCATAATGATTTCAATGAAGTGTTGTGATTTTTGTTAGCCCAATGCCCGGTCGCGATGGAATAATCATATCTCCTTTTGAATCGATATAGACGCCATTATATTTTTCATTCGTTACATAGATATTTCCATCAAGATCACAATAATCAATTAAGGGAATAAGATGAGCAGCTGCACTAATAGATATTGCACTTTCGATATATGAACTTAAAAGTATTTTAAAGCTATGCTTACGCGCTCGAGTTATCATTTCAATTGTTTTATAAATTCCTCCACATTTTTGAATCTTTAAGCTAACGCCTTCAACAAGACCGCGATAAGTATCTAAATCTTTGAGTGTTACAATATCTTCATCAAGAAAAATTGAGGCATTTACTTTTCTTTTAATTGCTTCGAGTCCAGAGAAATCATGAGCTTTAATTGGTTGCTCAAAAAAAAGAATATAATCAAAGTGATTCAAAAAACGGATTTTATCAATTGCTTCATCAACCTTCCAACCCTCATTGCTATCGATAATAAGTTTTGCATAGCCACTTGCATCGTGAATTTTTTTAACAATACTTACATCTAGTTTTCCATCGAGTTTTAGTTTTATTAATGGATAGCCTTTAAATTTAACGGCTTGTTCAATCATCTTTTCAGGAGTATTTATGTAAATCGTTTTTGAAACAGGCCCAAATGGTGAATAGGCAAGCCCAAGCATTGAATAGAGGGGTATATTTCGTATTTTACCCAAAATATCATAGAAGCACATATCGATACCGGCAATGATTGAATTCGGGACTTTTTTCTCAGTTAAAATATCAGTGGCGCTTTTTATTTCCTCGGGATTTCCTGGTAAATCGTCATTGATTTTATCAAACCAGGCTTTTATTCCCGCATAATTTTCGCCTAATTGCTGAATCGGCGCTGTTTCTCCAATGCCGACAACATCATCATAAAAGTAATTGAGCAAAATAACATCTTTATTATCGAATTCGCCGGTTGCGATTCGCCTGGTTGTGCTCAGTTTAAGTGTATATTTTTCGTGTTCGAGTTTCATGTTTACTTAGTAATTATTTCATCCAAAATATTTCGTGTGCCAAACCTCATTGCATCGGTCGTCGGGAGCTCATATTTCTTTTCATATTCCTCAATCATTTTCCGAGCATCATTTTCATTCATTGACGAAGTATTGAGTGATATACCACATACTTTTGCTCGCCGAAATGGAGGTGTTATTAATGTGTTTAATTCAATTGTCCGTTCTATAGTTGGCATGGGGAAAGGTGTATCTTTAATATGTTTTCGACTCGGGTCATGGCAGAGTACTAAATGTGTTGGCAATGAGCCATGAAGTAAAGCAAGGCTTGTATTCGAATATCCAAGATGTGAAAGTGACCCCTGCCCTTCGACAAAAATATAATCAGCATTTTGACCATAATCGAGAATCATCTTTTCGCATGCTCCCGACATAAAATCGCCAGGGACTGCATCAATAGAAATTCCTTTGCCCTCAATCATTATTGCGGTTTGTCCTGTTGGAATAAAAACGCTTTTGAGATTTCTTTTTCTCGCCTCATGATGAAGTTCATAGGTTGCACTCATTTTTCCTATGGCACAATCGGTTCCAATCGTAAGAATTATTTTTGATCGAAGGACTAATACTTTAGCAGTTGCGACTTCTAAGTTTGAAGGATACGCACGCGAATCCCATATGCTCACATCATATTCTTGAGCACGTTTTTTAAATTCTTCATCTTTACCTAAAAAAAGATGTAAACCATTATAGATGTCTAATTTATTGCGAATTGCTTCTTCTATGACTTCCCTCCATGAAGGCGGAAGCTGCCCTCCACGAGGTGCAATTCCTAAAATAAAAACTTCGGGCTTTTTGTCGAGTACTTCTTTGAGCGATCTTACAAACGGAATCTTTTTTGTAATCGGCAAAAACTCATGAACGAATTTTCCCTGAAGTGTAGAATCAATAACCGCTATTATGTCATATGAACCATATTTGAGAATGCCTCGAGCGGTTTTAGAAAATCGTCCTGTAAATTCACCTTCAGCAAATATAACTGCACGTTTTGTTATCATAGGTATTATTTTAATTCTGCAAGTGATGCCTTAACTGCAGTAAGCGATTTCACAAAAGCTTCTTTTTCTTCTGGGTTTAAATGTATTTCAATGATCTCAAGGACTCCTTCGCGGCCAAGGCGAACAGGAACACCACAATAAAGATCACGAGCCCCATATTCGCCTTCTAAATAGCAAGCAAGAGGGAGTATCTTTTGGACATCGGTTACAAGACATCTGACCATTTCAACAACTGATGCAGCAGGAGAATAAAATGCGCTTCCTGTTTTTAAATACGAAACAATTTCAGCACCTGCTTTTTGTGTGCGTTCTACTATTTCTTGAATCTGGGTTTTATCTAAGAAATGTGTCAGTGGAATTCCCGATACCGTGGCAGTAGAAATGATGGGAACCATTTCATCCCCATGCCCGCCAAGTACCATTGCTTGAATATCAGTTGGGTTAACACACAATTTTTCAGCAACAAAATAGCGAAAACGTGATGTATCAAGGACTCCGGCCATCCCAAATACGCGATTTTTTGGAAAGCCTGTTGTTTTTAAAGCTACATAACACATAATATCGAGCGGATTTGAAACAACTACTACAAAAGCATTTGGTGCATGATTTTTAATATGCATAGCTACATCTTTCATAATCTTTTCATTTGTTTTAAGAAGATCCAAGCGATTCATACCTGGTTTTCGGGCAATACCAGCAGTAACAACGATAACGTTTGAGTTACGAATCTCTGAAAAGTCCTCAGTCCCTATAACTCTGATGGGATAATGCCGAAGTGGTGATGCTTCAAGAAAATCAAGGCATTTGCCACGTGCCAACCCTGGAACAACATCAACGACAACAAGCTCATCAGCAAGTCTGTCTTCAAGAAGATAGTGAGCAGCCGTCGCACCTACATTACCGGCGCCAATAACACTTATTTTCATACAAATCTCCTTCTCTTTTATAATAAAGATTAAACGACTAGAAATTAGTAGAATCAGAATAAATTATCAAGAATGAATTACCGAATAAGGGTTATTGGCTCATGTGATGTTGAAAACGTAAGTCGATCGCCTAAATCAAAGCGGACACTATCGGCGGTTCCATCAATATAACATATGCCACTCGTCATTCGCGAATAGAGAACAAGAGATTCATTGGGTTTTAGAATTTTATTTAATAATGTATAATGAAAGACATAATCAGGTTCGCGTACTAAAAATTGGAAATTCGGTGAAGCAAGAGCAAGAGATTTACCGCCTGCTGATCGGAGTGCGCCACTCGAACCTGCGGCAGTCGATATCCAAATTCCCGAACTTTTTTGCATTTCATTTTTGCCTCGTACATGAATTTCATATCGACTTGAGAGCGACACTGTTTCATTTGAAAATAACACGTCATTAAAAATATGTTTTGTATAATAGGTATTATTTATCTTAAGCATAAGCCTTGTAAGCGTAACTTCTTGTAATTTATTATCTAAGTATTTTTGAAATTGCCTTTCGAAATTAAAGCGATTGGCAATTGCAAAATATCCCACGCTATTTTTTCGATCTGAATTTACCGAAAAAATTTTTCCCTTGGTCATAAATTTTTGTACATGCAGAAGCGTTCCATCTCCTCCACAGCTAATCGTCAGATCATAATTATTGGGATTTTTTAATGACGTAAGATCATCTCGATAAATACTGGTATAGGGAATATGTAATTTTTTAAGCGTAGCAAAAATATATTCTTGAGTCTTTATATGCTCATTATTACTTTCTATAATTTTCTTGAGATATCGTTTTGATTTGATGTTATTTTTATAGACCTCGTAGAGGCTTTTTTTTGAACAAACTAAAACCTTCATTCTTCAACTATTTATTTTCATCGAGTTTAGTTTGCTTTTCATCAACTTGTAAGTCAAGTAAATCTAATTCTTCATCAAGAACTTCTTCGCCTTTTGCTTGTTTTTCAGTCTCAAGTCCACCCATTGTCTTCGATTTTGATTCTAAGCTTTTCAAATCAGCGATTCGCTCTAAATATATTCGTGTTTTTTGGGCGGAGGCTACGCCACCTTCGGTTTCTTTTGGCATATTTTCAGTTACTTTGAGGAATGATTCAAATTTACTTTGGGCTTTTGTATATTCTTTTAAACCATCATTTAAAATTGCACCTTGAATAAAAAGATGTATCGGATTTTTTTCCTTTTCATACAAGTATTCAAATACCGCGAGTGCCTTAGCTGGTTCTTTCATCCCCATATATGATTGTCCAAGGTCATTATACGCAGCGAAATCAAATTGATCCATTTCCGTAATTTTCTTAAATAACAGTGTCGCTTTGTCATATTGATTATTTTCTAAATAAAGCGCCGCAAGATTTCTATACGTTGGTACAAATGTTTTATCTTTTGCGAGTGCTTGGTTAAAGTAGGTAACGGCTTTATCTAAATTTTTTTGTTTAACCTCTAAAACGCCCAGATTATTATAAACATACGCAAGATCAGGTTTGATAGATATTATTTGGTTAAAAATAAGCCCAGCAAGATCGTAATTACCCATTTTCATATAGGTAAGCGCAGAATTATTGAGTGCATTCACATCTGCCTTATTTTTTTCAAGCTTGTCTTCTGAAAGTGCGAGTGATTTTTCATAATTTCCATCGAATCGATAGAGGCTCATTAAGGT
>CAZRKD010000013.1:0-15072 GCA_964600515.1 uncultured bacterium | reverse complement strand
CTCTGTATTTACTAAACTCTATACAAATTGTTCATTACGCTGTCGGACAGTAGTGGTTTAAGAAATAAAACAAAATAATCAAAAAAGTTCATTCAATAATAGTATTTATTATATCGTCTGTTCTAAAGAATTTTCAAATTTTTACACCCTCTTGCATTTCACCATTAAATATCTTATAATATTAATAGGTTAAGATTTATTAACAAAATACATGATTTTTACTGAATAAATGTGTACACTTATACTATGAACATTGAGTTATATCTTAAGAAATATAATTGGATAATTAATTTATTTGGGCTTGCTATTATCGGGCTTTTTTTAGCTAATATTATTATGAGTGTTCTGGGGGCAAATTTATATGTAAGTGGTGAAATAAAACGAGACATGGGTCTTACGGGAATACAACAAGAAAAAGTAATTAAAAAAAATCAGGATAAAAAAATGTACGAAGCGATTAGTGAACGAAATATTTTTGATTCAAAAAATACGCAAAAAGGTTTAGAACCCAAGCTCGATGAAAGCAATACAACGGTTTCACGCTCTAAATTAAATGCAAAACTCTTAGGTACAGTTGTGATGAGCATTCCTGAATATTCCATTGCAACGATATTTCATCAAAATGAAACCGGTCAATTTAGTTTAAATGATCGAATCGAAGATGGCGTTATTGTTGATATACAGCGAAATAAGGTTTTGATTAATCGCGGTGGAGCACTTGAATATTTGGAAGTAGAGGGATTAAATAGAGAAGAAGATTTAGCTTCGGATTCAGGTTCAGGAAGAAAATCTGGAGCAGGAAAGATCGAAGAAGGAATTTATCAAAAGAGCGAAACCGAATATGAAATTGCTCGTGAAAAACTTGAATCATCGCTTTCTGACATCAATAATATTTTGCGAGAGGCTCGAGCGGTTCCCTATATGGTTCAAGGCCAGATGCAGGGATTTAAAATTCTTTCAATTCGCTACAAGAGTATTTTTAGAGAACTTGGATTAAAAAATGGAGATGTCATTGAACAGGTTAATGGAAAAAATCTCGATAGTATTGAATCGTCATTGGGACTTTTTCAGGATCTGCGTAATGAATCGGCTTTTACGATAAATATTCAACGACAAGGGACGAAACAAACGTTACGGTATGAAGTGAAATAAGGAAGGAGACTCTGATGAAAAAGCTAACAAACATGATACAAACTTTGGTTCTGCTACTCTTATTCGGAAGTATGGCATTTGCAGTACCAGAATCAGGGACACGAAAAACATATAAACAAGGGCAACAGCTCTATGTTGATTCATTTGATTTTCGTGATGCGAAACTCACCGATGTTATTGAAACAGTATCAAAGTTAATGCGGCTCAATTTTGCCTTTGATGCAAGTAAGATTGCCAATAAAGTGACGATTATTGGCCCTAAAGGCATGCCTGTTGATGCGGCTTATCAGGCATTTTTATCAGCCCTTGATCTTGCGGGCTATACAACGGTTCATGAAGGAAATATTATAAAAATTATTCAAAAGCGTGATGCTGTCCATGAACCAATTCCAACATTTATGAGTAAATCACCTTTTGCTGATCCCTACATGACCCGCATACTCAATATTCAATATATCGACGTAAATGAAATTTCAAAGATTGTAAAAGGCTTGATTTCAAATGAAGGATCAGTGACTGCGTATGCACCCACCCAAATGCTCATCATTACTGATTCAAAAGCAAATATTGCGAAAGTCATGCGCATCATTGAAAATTTGGATGTCAAAGGCTATCAGGAAAAATTTGCGCTCATTCCCGTTAAACATGGATCGGCAAAAGAGATTGTCGAAAAACTTGAAGATATCTTTCATATTAAAGAAGGCAAAAAAGGAGCGCCAAAAGATCCCAATGTTGCGGGTGATCTTGAATCCTCAGCAATTTCGAAACTAATTCCCTATGAACGAAATAATTCAATTATTATTCTTGCGACAAAAGCAGGGATTGATAAAGTTAAAGAAGTTATTACAAAACTCGATATTCCCCTCGGTGTTGGAGATACGGGAAGTAATTTCCATGTGCATACGCTTGAGAATGCCGATGCACCTGAACTTGCGAAAACACTGGGAACGCTTACAACCGGTGCAGGACGTGCGGGTGGAAGGCCAGAAGGAGGCATGGTTAGTTTTGAAGGTGAAATTAAAATAGTTGCCGATGCTCCGACGAACTCACTCGTTATAATTGCTTCTCCAACAGATTATAAAACACTTTCTCAAATTATTAATCAGCTTGATTCACGACGTAAACAAGTTTTTGTTGAATCAATTATTATGGAAGTAGCACTGGGCAGTGGATATAATGTTGGTGGTTTTGCGGGGAATGCTGCTATAGGTGATCAACTCACTGATTTTGGAACGACCTTTGGTGCGACCTTTGGCGGATTTAATGCAGGACTTACCGATCCTCTCGCGGCACAGGGATTAGCCGTGGGCTTCTTTAGTAAAGATACAAAAACACTTGATGTGCCGGGGGGACAGGATATTACGGTTCCCGTTGTTGGTGCAATACTTCGTGCTGCCGGAAGTAGTTCAAACGTCAATGTGCTCTCAACTCCCCATATTTTAACCACTGATAATGAAGAGGCAAGCATTCAAGTTGGTGGAACGATTCCCATTGTAACGAGTACTGCGCGGGATACGAATATGAATCCGATTGTCAATGTATCGAGAGAAAACATCGGTGTTGTCTTACGTATTACACCACAGGTTAGTTCTCGCGATGAAGTTACCTTAAAAATAGATGAAGAGGTACAAGAAGTTCTACCTGGACAAGATTCGTCAACCGTTCAAACCCTAGGCCCATCGACATCAAAACGAAGTGCAAAAACAACAGTTGTAGTGAAGGATAAACAATCCGTAGTTATTGGTGGTTTGATTGGTGATCGAGAAACAAAAACAGTTTCAAAAGTTCCTATTTTAGGGGATATTCCTCTTTTAGGATTTTTCTTTAGAAATACAGTTAAATCAAAACAAAAGACCAATTTAATTCTTATTGCAACCCCCTATATTATTGAGACACCTGAAGACATGAGTAAGGTATTTTTAGAAAAGACGAAACAGCGAGAACTTTTCTTGGAAAAACATGGAATGAATCAAAGTAAGCGACTCGATGAAATGGGCATTAAGCTGACTCCACTTCCTGAATCGCAAGCTAAGCCGGAAAAACGTGAATCGTATGAACCAGTCCAAGAAAGAGCTCCCGTAGAAGAAAAACCGCCTGAAATTATTGAGCAAGATGAAGAGGCGGCTCCTGTTATCGAAGAACCCAAAGAATCGGCAGAAGAAGAAGAAAAAGAAGAAATAAAACCACAAGAAACATTGCCAGCAGAAGAAAAAGCTCCTGAAGACGAAGCACCGGCATTAGAAGCTCCTCCTGAAGAAAAGAAAGAAGAAGTTCTCCCGGTAACTCCTGAGAATGAACAAGAAGAGCCAAAAGAGGACGATAATGGCTGGGAAAAGTTTGAATAAGGGGAATGAATATGGCCAGAGAACATAGTGTGCGAGAATTAATAAATGATTTTATCGATGAGTTGACGAGTATCGATAATAAAAAAATAAAAACAATTATCGAAACTGAAAGCTCACGAGATCAGCAGTCACTGCTTTTGGGCGATATTCTATTGATGACCTCGACGATTACGCCAGAAAAGTTGAACGAGGCAATTGAAATTCAAAAGAGTCAATCAAAGAAAGAAAAACTCGGAGAAATTCTTTTGAAAAAAAAGTATGTGACTGAAGACGATATATACAATGCTCTCAGCTATCAGTACAATATTCCCTATCAAAAGAAATTAGATGCCAATAATGTTACGGTTGAACTTATTCGAAAGATCCCGATCAACTTTGCAAAGAAATTTAAAATAATTCCCATTAAACAAGAAGAGGATTTTACCATTGTAGCGATTGAAAATCCAAATGATCTTTCTCCTATTGATGATATGCGCATCTTACTGGAATCTGAGATCCGCCTTGTTCTTGCAAAGCCGACTGAGATTATTGAGGCAATCAATCGTGCATATGATCGAGCTAAAGAAACAAAAGATGATATGGAAGGCCTTGATGAGACTATGGGGAATCTTGATTTTGAAGAGCCACAGGATCTTCTTGAAAGCGATGAAGAGGCCCCGATTATTCGTTTGGTTAATTCGATTTTATTTAGAGCCGTCAAAGAAGGAGCAAGTGATATTCACATCGAGCCATTTGAGAAGGATCTTGCAGTTCGCTATCGAATTGACGGCGCACTCTATGATGTGATGAAGCCGCCAAAAAAATATCAGCAGAGCATATCCACAAGAATCAAGATTATGGCAAAGTTAAACATTGCAGAAAAGCGACTTCCTCAAGATGGGCGCATACGCATAAAGATTGCGGGAAAAGACATTGATATTCGACTTTCGACATTACCTACCGCTCATGGTGAACGAATCGTTATGCGACTTCTTGATAAGAGCGCGGTGTTACTTGATTTAAAGACTATTGGTTTATCCGATAAGGTCTATCAAAAGATGCTCGAAATTATTTATAAACCGCATGGAATATTTTTAGTTACCGGTCCAACTGGTGCAGGAAAATCAACGACGCTCTATGCATGTATTACAAAAATATACACGGTTGAGAAAAATATTATTACTGTCGAAGACCCTGTTGAATACCAACTTGAGGGCGTAGGGCAAATTCAAGTTAATCCAAAGATCAATCTGACATTTGCCAATGGGCTTCGATCGATATTGCGTCAAGACCCTGATATTATAATGGTCGGAGAAATTCGAGATGGAGAAACTGCTGAAATAGCTGTTCAGGCGTCACTCACCGGACACATGGTTTTTAGTACCCTTCACACGAATGATTCTTTTGGTGCCGTGACACGGTTAATCGATATGAATATTGAGCCGTTTTTAGTTTCATCATCGCTTGTCGGCATCTTAGCTCAGAGGCTTATTCGTAGAGTATGTCACGAATGTCGTAAAGAAGTTCACCCCACCGATGATGAGCTCACGATCTTAAATATTAAGAAAGATGATATTAAAAATGGAGTTATTTATAAAGCAGAGGGGTGCGATAAATGCCAAGGAACCGGATATAAAGGCAGAACAGGTATATATGAACTTTTGCCTATTGATGATGAAATGAGATCGCTTATTTTAAAAAACGTGGATTCAGTTACGATTAAAAAAGCAGCTCTTTCCCGCGGGATGATGACCTTACGCGATGATGGAGCACTCAAGGTCGCTGAAGGTACAACAACGATTGAAGAAGTGTTGAAGGCAACACAGGTTGATTCAGTGATTGAATAAGGGTTCATTATGGCAGTTTTTGAATACAAAGGATTTACGACCCAAGGTAAGAACGTCGCGGGGCTCGTCGATGCAGATAGTCCTGCCGCGGCAAAGGCAAAGCTCCGTAAAGATGGTATATTCCCGACGATCTTGAATATAAGCGGAGAAGGCTCGGCATCAAAAGTTAAAGAATTTCATTTATCTGATCTTTTTGGAAAGATCGGCATCCAAGATGTTGCTAATATGACGCGGCAGTTATCGACTTTGATTGGAGCGCATATCCCTCTCGTTGAATCGCTCACTGCACTCGTTGATCAAACGGAAAATCTTAAATTAAAAAATGTTATTTCAGGAATTCGAGATTCAGTCAATCAGGGAAGCTCGCTTGCCAATGCGCTGAAACTCCATCCCAAGGTATTTTCCGACATGTACTGTAATATGATTCGTGCAGGAGAAGCATCGGGAAACCTCGATGTTGTTCTTGCAAAACTCGCTGATCTTACGGAAAAACAATTGGCGCTCCGAAATAAGGTCATGGGTGCACTCGCCTACCCTGTGCTTATGTCTCTTATGGGCGTTGGAATTATTATTGCGCTCTTTACCTTTGTCATTCCCAAGATAACGGGTCTTTTTTCGAGTATTAAAGCCGCATTGCCACTCCCCACGGTAATATTAATGGCGACGAGTAAGTTCTTAACCTCGTATTGGTATGTCCTTATTATTTTATTTTTCTTCGCGATCTTTCTTTTTAAACGATATACGAGAACCTCTGAGGGGAAATATAAATTCCATAAATTCCAGTTGAAATTGCCGGTGTATGGAAAAATGATTCGAATGATATCGATTGCGCAATTTTCTGAGACATTGGGAACTCTCCTTGCTTCAGGTGTTCCGCTCTTGGCTGCAATGGATATTGTACGAGTAATCATTGGGAATTTAGTCATACAAAAAGTCATTAAAGAAACTGCTGAGAGTATTTCTGAAGGACAGGGGATTGCTCAGCCACTGCGCGCAAGTGGAGAATTCCCTCCTATGGTAACTCACATGATTGCCATTGGTGAAAAAACAGGAAATTTAGAAGATATGCTCCTTAAAATAAGTCACACGTATAATAATGAAGTCGAGCGAACGATTACGACGCTCATGTCACTTCTTGAACCTATTATGATCGCGGCTTTAGGACTCGTTGTCGGCTTTGTGGTAATATCAATTTTACTTCCAATCTTTAATATGCAACAATTAGTGGAGTAGGGGAATACTCTCTATTACTCAATCTCCAAAACCTGTTTTAATGAGCAATAAAGGCAAGTAAAGGGAGAGGAAGCAATACAATATTGTGCTCATTGATTTGAATAGTTTTACCCGTATAGCCAATGATTCCTTTTTTATATTTTATTATTTGTCGTATTTCTTTATGGCTCAATTGAAAGGAGTTTTTGACCTCAATGGGAAAAAATCTATTATTGAGAATGAGTGCAATATCGACCTCGGTCTCGGCTTTAATGTAAAATGTTTTATAAACCCTATTGTAGAGAGCACTAATCGAACCTTCAATTAACATCTATTATCCAAATTTGGATAATAGATATTGACAATTCAGGGCACCTATTCCCCGTTCTTGCATAGCTATATAAAAGTGGTATACTATAATAAATAGCTTTAATATGAAAGGAGCGGCTGGTATGCGTAAACGAATTTTAAAACAACTACGAAACAATCGAGGGTTTACTTTTATTGAAATTATGATTGTTGTTCTCATCATGGGAATTCTCGCAACGATTGTTGGTGTTAATGTTATAGGTCAATCAAAGTCAGCGAAGATTAAGGCGACAAAAGGCCAAATTAAAAATTTTGAAACTACATTAATTCTATTTAAAACTACCTGTGGGTTCTTTCCTTCTACAGAACAGGGCCTTGAAGCCTTACGAGAAAAACCTTCGTTTGGTAAAGATTGTAAAGGTTATCCTGAAGGCGGCTTTTTGGATAAAGAAATTCCGAATGATCCCTGGAATAATCCCTATCAATATAAATCTCCCGGTGAGCATAATAAGGCCTATGATATTTGGAGCGACGGCGATACAGATTCTGATAATCCTGAGCCCATAGGAAATTGGGAAGAAAAGAATGCCGAATAGAAAAAAATGTCGTGCGTTTACCCTTCTTGAACTTATCATCGTTGTTACTATTCTTGCTCTTACCGCAACTTTTGTTCTGCCTAATATCAGTGCAATCTTTGGGCTTGGCATGAAAGGGGCATGTGTCGAAGTTGGCGAGATGATCCGCTTTACCTACAATCAAGCAGTAATCAAAAACAAAGTATTTCGTATTGTCTATGATTTAGAAGGAGATAATTTTTGGATAGAATATGGTGAGCCGATAGAAGAAGAGAAAAAGAAAGAGGGAGAAGGGGAAGGTGAAGAAGAAACAAGAAGTACAGAAGACAGAAAGAAAGAAGAAAATGAAGAAGAAAAAGAATCTCGCATTGCTATTCGTGCGAATTTTAGCATGTATGAAGATGAATCGGGCACATTTGAAAAAGAAAGTTTGCCCAGCGGCATTTCATTTCATGGAATATATACTGAGCATTCAGGACGGCTTGTTAAAGAAGGAAAAGAATTTGTTCTCTTTTTTCCCAATGGCTCGTGCGAAAAGGCATTTGTTTATTTAGAAGATAGAAATGAGAGGATTTATACCATCGAAATCAACCCCATTATTGGGAGTGTAAAAATTCTTGAAGATTATGTGGAACCTGAAGAAAACAAAGAATCGTAAGTGCGGTTTTTCTTTACTCGAAGCCGTCATTGCCTTGGCAATTCTGACGATTGGCCTTATCTCTATTATTAATTCAGAATCAATTTCACTTAAGATGTTTGATTTTTCTCAAAATAATACCGTAGGTGCAATTTTAGCGCGATATCAGATGACCTATTTTGATTTTGTGCTGACGAATAAAACCTTTTCAGAAATTCAAGAAGAACAAAAAGGCGATTTTAAAGATCTAGGTTACGAAAATTTTTCGTGGGAAATGAAATTAGAAAAAGATGAAGATATAGCAAAATTGGGCAAGCTCGTATCGTCTCAGGAGGCAAAAGAAGGTGAGAATAGTGCTGCGAGCCTTGCCGCTTCTTTTATCGGAATATCACCTGAAATTATTACGAAGACCTTAGAAGAAAATATTAAAAAATTAACCCTAACTATTCGATGGGAAAGTGGACTAGATTCGGGAAGCATTACTTTGTGGCGACACTATATGAGTAAAGAGATTCAAGGAATGGCCGGCCTTGCCGCTCCTGCCCCAACTGAAACGAAAGAAGAACCAACGGGAAATAAACCGTCTGAGAGTGGGCCTCCGCCTCCTGGCGGTGAATCAGGACCAAATCAGAATCCAACGCCAAATCCTTCAGGAGGTGGATAACATATGTTCCCTTCGGTATACGCTCGCAAGGCTTTCACCCTCATCGAAGTCGTCATTGTCCTTTTTATCGTAGCCCTTATGGGAACAATTTCAACCCAGATACTGCGCAATTCTTTTGAGCTGAAAGAAGTAATTTCTAAAAAAGACAGCACCTATCATGAATCGCGGCTTGTTATCTCTAAAATGACTAATGAATTATCGCAGGCATTTGTTCGATGGGAAAAAAATAAAGAAGTAACGAATCAAGTTTCTGATACCGTATTTATGGGAGAAGATAATGGTGATCGCGATACAATAACCTTTAATTCTTTTTCTCATTTTCGTTATCTCAAAGATAAAAAAGAATCTGATCAAAATAAAATTATGTACTATACGGAAGAAAATGAGGAAGGCGTTCGCGTGCTTTATCGGAAAGAAATGACCCATTTTAGCGAAGGGACGGACGATGAAGGGATTAGCTATCCGCTACTAACGGGAGTTACGATGTTTAACCTCGAATATTGCGATGGAACAAAAGGTGAATGGAGAAATGCTTGGAGTAGCCAGAGTATTGAATATACGGTTCCAACTCCCATGGCAGTATCTCTTAAACTTGAAATTGCTCCAAATCCCGAAAATGAAGAGAGTCGTATTGCATTTCGGGCACTCATTCCTATTGAATGGGAGCTGCAGAGAACAACAGGGCCAGGCGAAATACATAAAGCATGCGAGGAACTGGAATGAACAATAAGGGCATTGCACTCATTGTAGCGGTGACGGTAATTATGTTGATGACGATTATTATTACCGAACTTGCGTATAAAACGCGGACATCGAGCCTGATTTCAGCGAATTTTAGGGATGAACTTCGTGCTGAGCAAATGGCAAAATCAGCATTTAATTTTGCAAAGATTTTTTTGAAAATGGATATTGAAATTAAAGGCCATATTGATCGCTTCTTGGCCAATACCGGTTCAATAGGGAATATTCAATTTGAAGGCATGGATCCTTCAGCGATTCATATATGGGATTTGGTTCCGATTCAATTTCCACCCCCGATCGAGGCATTTGCGGGAATTATCGGTGTGAAACTTGAAGAAGAAACACAGGCTGCTCGAGAAGAGAATGAATATTATGATGTTGAAATAGAAAATGAGAGTATTAAAATAAATATTAATGGCATTTTTGATGAAACCGATAAGGAAATTGCTACTCCTGATCCTGTGCCAACCGAGCTTATGCTCTATAATCTTTTAAATTTAGAAGAGTTTAGTGAGCTCTATACACTCGAAGAAGCTGACAAACGAGAACAAATACGATATAATATAAGAGATTACATAGATAAGGATTTTATATCACAGAATCCAAAAACAGGTTCAGACGAAAATAACGTGTATTATACGTTTAAGCCGAGCTATCGGGTGAAGAATAAAAAGCTCGATTCTTTTGCCGAATTGCATATGATAGCTGAAGTTGAGGATAAGGTTATCGATGCTCTTGATGATTATATAACGGTGTATGGCGATAATAAAATAAATATCAAAGAAGCACCTGAGGAAATTTTTATGAGCATGTTTAAAGATAGCGTAACCAATAAAAAAGAAGCCGCAGGAAAAGTAATGGAGCTTCGGGCTGAGCCAGCAATTACAGCAGATAACTTTTTTCATAAAGCTGCACTTGAAGTAATTGATAGAGCTGGAGCAGTTAGAGTATTTCATCCAGAGCTTGTAAAAGAACCAAAAAAATATCTTACAACCACGAGTACGAAGTTTAAAATTATTGCGCGCGGACATGCACATGAAACGACAAAAACAATTACCGCTGTTGTTGATCGTGGTGGCGCAATGGGCGACCCTATAACATTATTGTATTGGAGAGTAGAATAATATGCAACGGATTTTAGGCTTAGACATTGGATCATATTCGGTTAAGGCATCGCTTTTGCATCTTTATTTTAAAAAATTTGAGCTTCAAGGCTTTTATGAATTGAAATATCCGCACGTTTCAGATGAAGAACGAGACAGACAAATATTCAGTACCATACAGACGCTTATTAAAAAATCCGGTGTATCTTTTGATCAGATTATCATTGCAATTCCTGGTGATAAGGCCTTGGGAAAACTTCTAACGTTACCATTTACTGATAAGAAAAAGATTGAACAGGTTTTGCCTTTTGAAATTGAAAATTTTATCCCATTTACGATCAGTGATATTGCCTATGATTACCAGATTATTGAAAAAGAAAAAGATCATTCGAAAGTCTTTGTTTCCATTGTAAAGAAGGATTATATTTCTCATTACTTGGAAGAGCTTCATGGGATTGGAATCGAACCAAAATCCGTTGAATGTGATTGTACGGCTCTTACGAATTTACTTTCGCTCGATAAAGAATATCACGCGAAAGATACGATTGGAATTATTGATCTTGGACATCGGAAAACCACTATAATAATAGCCTCGCATGGGAAGATTCTCCTTGGTCGATCATTACTCTTGGGAGGCCATACCATAACAAGAGCCCTCCAAAAAAAATTATCTATTTCCTATGAACAAGCAGAGGAATTAAAGCATCAAAAGGCCCAAGTACGTTTGGAAGAAGAAACAAAACCAGGCGATAGTGTATCTGAGATCGTACAGCCGATCGTTGAAACACTTTCAGGGGACATTATTCAAACTATACGCTCTTATGAAGTGAATTCGCGGCAAAAAATTTCACAAATCTATCTCTGCGGAGGCACCTATAAGTTACATAATCTGCCTCAATATCTATCGCTTATTTTGGGTATTCAATGTTACCCGTTGAAATATCTTGATGGCGATTATAATAAATTAACCGATATTAAAGGGAAGGCCTCGATTTTAGGGCAGAGTTTTGCACTCGGGCTTTCAAGCCTTTCAAAAACACGCAATTCTACGATTAATTTTAGAAAAAAAGATTTTTCATTTAAGAAGAGTTACAATGCGCTTAAAACTGTCTCACGCCGTTATATTGGAATGGCAACCGCAATTGTTATTTTACTCATTGCCAATTCAATAACCCAGTGTATTATTCAAAAAGAGCGGCTCGCGCATCTTGATAAAGAGATTATTTCACTTTTTAATAAAACAATTCCAAATTCGAAAGAAAAAGTAGTT
Source organism: uncultured bacterium (assembly GCA_964600515.1). Taxonomy (GTDB): domain Bacteria; phylum Bdellovibrionota_F; class JAHFAK01; order JAHFAK01; family JAHFAK01; genus JAHFAK01. The sequence goes on along the minus strand of CAZRKD010000013.1, from coordinate 3,238 downwards.
CCCAAAAAAGTTACTAAAATTATTAAAGGCCACATTGATGAAGCCAAAAAAGTCGTTGATTCACTTGATGTAGGGTCAATTTCAATGCTCGATAATATAAAAGAGATTTCAACCCATATTCCCCCTGATATTATCGTTGATGTAACTAAACTCGATATTAGTAATGGTAAGGTTAAAATGTCAGGCACAACTGAGTCCATTGAATCGGTTGATAGAATTATTATGTCACTCTCAAGTTTCCCCAATTTCCGCGATGTCGAAAAAGGCTCGGTTTCCTCTGGCATTGGCGGACAGGGAATGAAGTTTACGATTTCATTTACAATCACAACGGAGTAATGAATGCAGCTACCATTTATTTCTATTTATGAAAAAGCTAAATCCTATATTGATGCCCTTGATGTGCGGCAAAAGAGGATGGCATTTTTACTCACCGGCGCACTTGCGGGACTTATCGTTATTATTCTTATTGCATCTTTTTATTCAAGCATAGCGAGTATTGATCGAGAGATTGCGGCACGAGAAAAGATACTCAAAGAAATGGAATTACTCCGCATTGAGTATCTTAAGAATAAGAAAAAGGCCGATGAACTTTTAAATCTTCTCGCGATTCAAGGCGAATCACTCACGACATTTTTAGATAAGGCAAGCTCTGAAGTCGGTATTTCTATTGGGTCACTTAATCCTCAAAGCGCACAACCGACAGATTACTTTCAAGAAAAAAAAGTTGAAGTTTCTATTCAAAAAGTCACACTAAAAGACCTCGTTGACTTCTTTTATAAAATAGAAAATTATAAAAAACCTTTAAAAATTACATCGGTAAATATTAAACCTGATTATGCAAATCCTGCATATGTTAGTGTGAGCTTTACCGTTAGTTCATTTGAAAAAAAATCAGGATAAAGTACATGCCGAAACTTTTAATATTTCTCAAAGAAAAAAAAACAATTGTTCTCTATACACTCTATTTTATCGGTGTATTTGTTATTTCATTATATATTACTTTCCCGCTCGATACCTTGAAGCCATTAATTGAAGGGAAGCTCAGGGTTCTTTTCAATCGTCCCGTATCTTTTACGAGGATTGATACCCATTATATTACTGGTGTCGAATTAGATGACCTTGTAATTGCGGATACCAAGGGGGGGACTGAGCCCCTTTTTAGTGCCCAGAAAGTCACGCTTTTTATGAATCCCTTTTCACTTCTCGGTGGTTCGTATTCGGGATATTTTAATGTAGAGTCATTAGGCGGAAAGATCAGCGGATCTCTATCAATGAGCAATACAGAAATAGATATTGATACTCACTTTAAAGGCATTAATCCCAAATTACTCAAACTTCTTGTGGCAAAAGATTATGTTATTGATGGAAAAATAAATGGTTCTATTGAGGGCATTGCCGTACTTAATGATTTTACCAAATCAAATGGAAGGGTAGAGCTCGATGCAAAAAAACTTAACATTGAACATGTGAGTCTTACTACCCCATTAGGCCCCTTTGTATTTCCTGAATTAGAGTTTACCAATTTTATAACCTCGATTTCGATTAAAGATGGGAATGTTGATTTAAAAAAAATAACCCTCGAGGGTGAAAGTGCTAAAATCTACATTAAAGATGGAATCATCAAACTTGCAAAAAACCGAGCTGATGCAAAAATAAATCTCAAACTCGAATTTGAACTTGATGAAGAACTTAAAAAACGCTTTGGCGTCATCGTCGATCAATTCTGTAATTACAATAGTGCCACAAATCTCTATAGCCTCAAACTCTCCGGCTCGCTCTTAGCCCCGGTTGCGACGAAGTGATCTCCCCTATCTTTTTTCCGTAAAATAATTCCATATTTATTGGTAATCTTGGATCAAATCGTATCATATCTTTTTCAAAAATGAGTAGAATACTTGAGCCGAGTTCAAAATGTCCGAGTTCATTGCCTTTATTGAATGATAGTGGGTTATCGAAATAATGATACATATTTTGATAGTTTTCGGTGTATCGTACTTTGATTGTTCCAACGCCGAGTGCGCCGATAGCAATAAAAAGCACTTTTCCATGGAGGGTTTCAAGAATAGTAATAAGCCGTTCGTTTTTGGTATAGAGTTTTGATATATATTTTCGTGCTCTCTGATTAACGGGAAAGAGAGTTCCCTTAATATGTCCATATCCCAAAACCTGCGCAGAAAAAGGCATATGAAAGCGATGATAATCGAATGGGCGTAAATGAATATTGAGATAATTCCCATTAATAAATTGCTCTGAAAGACCATCATTTCGTAAAAGTTCATTGAGTGAATACGAGCTTCCCTTAATTTGAAAAAGAGTACTATTTTCAATTTTCCCATATTCAACTAATTGCCCATCGGCTGGTGAAATTATCGTTAAAGGATCACTGTTTATAGTATGATTAATAGATCGAATAAAAAATGCATTGAGGGTAGGGTATGAAGTAATGTTCCATTTACTCATATTTATTTTATAGAGTTTGCAATATATTCTAATACATAAGCGAACAAGAAATTGTGGTTTACGAATGCGAGCGACGAAGCCAACGACTTTTGTAAAAAATCTCATGGCTTGTATTTATGAGATTTGAATTGAATTGTCTATGTTCTTTCTATACTATACCCTTTTTTATGAGTAACAAAAGAATAATTCTTACGGGCGATAGACCGACGGGTAAATTACATATAGGCCATTATTTGGGCAGTCTTCTCAATCGCTTGCAATATCAAAATGATCACACATCGTATTTTATTATTGCTGATTTACATATGTTAACGACCGATCCTTCAATGAGTAAGGACGTTATGAAGAATTGCGAGGAGATTTTAATTGATTATTTATCTGTGGGCATTGATCCTGAAAAATCCTCTATTTTTCGTCAATCGCGGATTCCTTCAATTCCCTATTTATCATGTATCTTCTCGAATTTTGTAACTGTTCCACGTGCATCGAGGATTCCAAGCCTCAAAGAAGTGATGCAGTCATTGCATATCACGCATCCCAGTATGGGATTATTATCGTATCCTATCCTTCAATCCGCAGATATTTTATGTGTCAAAGCAGATTTAGTTCCGGTCGGAAAAGATCAGAAATCTCATATCGAGTTGACGAGAGAAATTGCACGGGACTTTAACTCTCTTTATAAAGATGTTTTTCCATTGCCAGAACCCCTCATAGGCGAGATAGAAACGCTCGTTGGTACTGATGGAAAAAATAAGATGAGTAAGAGTTTGGGGAACTG
>CAZRKD010000012.1:0-15257 GCA_964600515.1 uncultured bacterium | reverse complement strand
GACCAGTCCTTCAACGCCACTGGCAAGTTCCACAAAAATACCATAATCGGTGACATTAACTATTTTCCCTTTAACTCTACTATTCACCTGATATCTATTGGGAACGCTTCTCCATGGATCATCAGTTGTTTGCTTTAATCCAAGTGAAACTCGCTGATTTTCGCGATCATATTTAATAATTTTAACATCGATTTTCTTACCAACCGAAAGAATATCAGATGGGTGATTTACCCGTCCCCATGAAAGATCGGTAATATGTAACAATCCATCAATTCCACCTAAATCAATAAATGCGCCATAATCAGTAATATTTTTTACAATGCCTTCGAGAACCTGGCCTTCAACGAGATGCTCGAGAATATCTTTTTTTTGATTTTCTCTTTCTTTTTCTAATATAGCACGTCTCGATAGAACAATGTTTCCACGTTTTTTCGAAAATTTTAATAACTGAAATTCAAAGACTTTTCCAAGAAGACTATTGAGATCCCGGATGGGGACAAGATCAATTTGAGAACCTGGTAAAAAGGCTTTAATTCCGATATCAACAGATAATCCGCCTTTTACCTTATCCATAATTCTTCCTTTAACTAATTCTCCCTTTTCATAGGCAAGTTCAATGACATCCCAAATTTTCATTTTATCGGCACGTTCTTTTGAAAGTACAATATTACCTGCTTCATCTTCTGATTGTTCTAAATAAACATCTATTTTATCACCTTCTTTAATATGCAGTTCATTTTTGATATCGTAAAATTCTACAATCGGTACATATCCTTCTGACTTATATCCAATATCCACAAGCACTTTATCCTTGAGAACACTCACGACTGTTCCACTCACCACTTGACCTTCACGAAATCGTTGATTTTTTTTATAGCTTTCTTCAAGTAGTGCTGCAAACGTGTCTTCAGAACCCTTCGTCACCGCTCCAATCATAGAATCTCCTTCAGTTTTCATTGTCTTATTCGTATTTTTTTGTGTATCTTTTGTTTCGTTCATTGTTTCTTTATACTTCCTTAATAATAAAAATCAAGGCAAGCTATGCTATTTGAAGCTATTTGTCAATCGTAAATGATACGCAAAAAATGAAAATTTAGGATTGAGGAAGAATCTTTAGGCATTAATTCATCTGTTTGCCATTATATGACCAATGATAGGTACAATTATCATAGGTAATAACAATTTCATTATCGCTTCCATCAGTAAATGAGAGTGTCCCGCTTTGATAGTATGATGAGCATGCAGTGCTTGGATGAACAAGATCCTTCGCTTCAATGGCAAGTGTATAATTGACTTTTCCTTGAGCCTCTGCTCCATCGCTATCGAATTCATATTTATAGAATCCCTTCAGTGTCGAAATGGTACCTGCATCATAAGGATAATCATTTCCATCAGCTTCAGGAACATAATCAAGATTCATAAAATACCCACCGGTATAACTATATGAACTGCCTCCTTCAAGAGATGAGGTAAACGTATATCCAAAATCATATTCAGTATGATAAGTTCCATTATTTACAGAATTATCAAACGTTCCTTCAGATTCGCCGGTATAATGATAGGTCTGCGATGTTCCATTTGCAGTATACGTATAATCATAGGTATACGTATAATCCTCGATAATAAATGTATACCCACCAGCAACCGAAGCATCATCTTTATCGGTAATTGTAAATTTTCCTGATGTTGTAAATGAATAGGTTTCCTCTTTAAAGTCGCAATCAAATTGAGCAACGATATGAGCCGGAATTCCATCACAGTCTGCATCGGTTTCTGATCCTTCTGTTATAGTGTAGGTGCATGCTGAAGATTCTTCTTCATTGTCAGAGTTGTCATCACTTGCACCATCTTGGGTATCATCATCGTTATCATCATTGTCATCACTATCGTCATTATCATTATTGTCATTGTCGTCAGTTTGGCATTTTCCTTCTTCGATCTTTTTCAAAAGTGCCTTAACTGTGCGTGTCTTTGTTGTATCAGATGGAACATCACCAAGGTCAGAGGTAATATCTCCCGTAACGCTCCCATCAACTGAATCTAAAAGTTGTGCTGCGATAACTTGTGCATCACTTGCCACAAATGTCGAAGCTTCCGCTTCTGAAATCTCACCCGATGCTTTTGTCGGGCTTGAGGTGAGTGATGTCTTATCACTTCCACAGGCGATAAAAATAAAAGAAAAAAGTGATAATAAGACAAGTAAACGTAATTCTTTTCGTGTTTTCATTGTTACTCCATTTTCGTAAAAAATTATGATACGGCGCCCTTCTAATACAATATTACTACCTATGTCAAGCGGGAAATACATTAAAAAAGTTGATTTTTTTGTACATATATATTTCTATGTTCCCATGATTGAAACAAAGAATCTTACACTTTATTTCTTTAATGGCTGCCCCTTTTGTGCAAAAGTTATGAATTTTCTTAAAGAAAATAATATTGTAGTCTCCATGAAAAATATTCATGAAGAAGAAGGTGCAAAAGAAGAATTAATTCGCATTGGTGGCAAAGGCCAGGTTCCGTGCCTTGTCATAAATGGCAAAGCGCTCTATGAATCGGATGATATTATTGAATGGTTTCGAGAAAAAATCTAATGTGCTTGGCCCCAATGCTTGCCAACGCCAATTTCGACTTTGAGAGGAACATCGAGTCTGGTGGCCTCTTCCATCTCTTTTTTAATTAATTCTTTCATGACGTTTTCTTCATCGTGAGGAACTTCAAATACAAGTTCATCATGTACTTGCAAAATCATTTTGGATTTCATTTTTTTTGTTTGAATTATCTCATCGATTTTAATCATGGCAATTTTAATAAGATCTGCTGCGGTTCCTTGAATAGGCATATTGACAGCCACACGCTCGGCAAAGCTCTTAAGCATTTGATCGTGGCTATTAATATCAGGAATATATCGCTTGCGATGAAAGAGCGTTTCGACAAAGCCAGTTTCACGAGCTTTTTCGATAACTTTTTCAGTATACTTTTTTATACTTTTATACTTCGTAAAATAATCTTCAATATATTTTATTGCCTGGGCTCGTTTAATACCCAGTTCTTCGGCAAGTTTTGTTGCACCCATTCCATAGATAATGCCAAAATTAATCGTCTTTGCAATTCGTCTTTTGTCAGGAGTTACATCTTCTTTTTTAATCTCAAAAAGCTCCATGGCGGTTTTGGTATGGATATCAAAATCATTTCGAAAAGCATCGAGGAGGCTTTCGTCTTGGCATAAATGGGCAAGAAGCCTGAGCTCGATTTGAGAATAGTCAGCGCTGATAAGTACATAGCCTCGCTCGGCAACAAATGCCTCGCGAATCTTTGCGCCATCTTCGGTCTTAATCGGGATATTTTGTAAATTCGGATCCGAAGAGCTCAGTCGCCCTGTTGCCGCAATTGTTTGATTAAATGATGTATGAATCCGTCCTGTCTTTTCATAAATCAAATCCCCGAGCGTATCGGTATAGGTGTTTTTAAGTTTTGATAAACTGCGATGCTCGAGTATTTCAGAAATTATGGGATGTACATCGAGTAATTCCTGTAATACTCGATTATCGGTCGAACGACCTGTTTTTGTTTTTCTTCTACTCTTGAGCTCTAAGGTATCAAATAATACATCTCCTAATTGCTTGGGAGAGGCAATATTAAATTCACATCCCGCGAGTTTAAAAATCTTTTTCTCAATATCATGAAGGCGCTTCTCAAATTCGTCTGAAAGTTTTTTCAAAATTCCCCGATCTACTTTAATTCCGGCTATTTCCATTCGCGCAAGTACGGGAACAAGGGGAAGTTCAATCTCATTATAGAGCTCTCCAAGTTTATTTTCTTTCAGCGCATTTTGTAATGGTTTATAGAGAAGACAAACGACATGAGCATCTTCGCATGCATAGGTCGTCGCAACATCAATTGCTACTTCAGAAAAATTAATCTGCTTGGCACCTTTTCCCGTTACATCTTCGTAGGAAATCATGGTGTGTTTCAATATATCTAAGACAATATAATCGAGTTTGTGGCGATATCCCGTTGGATGAATAACGTATGATGCAATCATTGAATCAAAGGCAATATTTTGAAGTGTTATTCCATAACGAGAAAATACAATATATTCATATTTAGCATTCTGGCCAATTTTTTGTATATCATCTGATTCTAAAATATCTTTAAAAAGCGCGATCACTTCATCGCGCTTGGGCTGCTCATGTTTATCTTTCGTGTGCCCCACGGGAATATAATAGCTTTCATAATCTTTATTAAAAAATGAAAGCGCAATCCCAACAATTTCTGCTCGAATGGGAAATGGACTTGTGGTTTCTAAATCAACAGAAACGAATTTTATTTTTTTTATTTTCTCTATGACCTTTTCAATTTCATCAAGCGCAAAAAGCGTCTTATAATTCGACATATCAATAGTTTTTTTTGAAGACCCCGTATCATGGGAAAGCCGATGAAATTCAAGCTCAGAAAATAAAGTATGAAGATAATTTTTATCCCATTGATCCTCGTTGTACGACATCTGGCTTACATCAAAATCAATAGACACATTGGTATCAATCGTGGCAAGTGCCTTTGAAAGAAATGCATTATCTTTATGCTCTTTCAAATTTGCTCGCAGCTTTTCTTGGTCGAGCTCATCTAAGTGTACGTATATTTTTTCGAGTGAATTAAATTTGGTTAGAAGTTTTTGTGCTGTCTTCGGCCCAATTCCAGGAACACCGGGAATATTATCAGATGAGTCCCCCATAAGGCCTAAAAAATCGGCGACTTGAAGAGGCCCTACTCCTAATTTTTCTTCGACATCTTTTTCATGATAGATCTTATCTTTCATTGTATCGATCATACTCACGTTGGGACCGATCAATTGCATCATATCCTTATCACCCGAAATAATGACGACTTCTAAATCTTTTTTTAATCGAGTACAAATTGTTCCAATAATATCATCTGCTTCAATGCCATCTTGTTCAAACGAAGCGATACGAAATCCTTTAACAAGATTTTTAATATAGGGAATCTGTGATTGAAGTTCATGGGGCATTACTGGTCGATGTGCCTTATATTCGGCATACTGTGTTTTACGAACGCTTGGTTCTTTTGAATCAAAAACAACCGCAAGATAATCGGGCTTATAGTCTTTTATGACTTTCAAAAGCATATTCGTAAATCCAAATACTGCATTCGTTGGCTGTCCTTTTGAATTCGACAATTCCCGAATCGCAAAAAATGCCCGATAAATATACGAACTCGCATCGATGAGATAGATTTTTTTTGCCATGAAAAGATACTATCAATCCCAAAACCTGACCGTCAACTTTCCGTCAAAAAGCGTCAGTCACGTGTGTCACTCATTTCTAACAATTTGCCTTCCAATAAAAACACTATTTTATGCTTCATATATAAAAATCTAATGATTCAAAGAACTTAATTCCGGCACAGGAATTGCTTTTTTGAAAAAGATATGGGAAATCGCCTTCGACCTAATAAAGGACAATGCGCACATATAACAATTAGATGTATCAATAAAGATTTCTTCTTTAATTTGAAACATGATTGGGATGACTATGTTTCATGGGTTGATTGCATCCCATTCAATTTCAAAATATCTCTCCATCATGTGCTCTTTATGTCAAACCATATTCATCTTTTAGTGACACCACAAGAACATGTACTGGGTGATGCAATGAGATATTTCCTGACCAATCTTGCGAAATTTATGAATCATCGTAATGGACGTATTAATCATGTCTTTGCCAATAGGTATTACGCAAGTATAATTCGTAAGGAGAGTCATTTAATGAATGTAATACGTTATCTTTATCAAAATCCTGTACGAGCAGGCATAGTAGAGAAAATTACTGATTACCCTTATTCAAGCCTTGGTTTTTATCTTGGGTATAATAACTATGGATTAAAATTATATCCAGATTCAGTCACTAAAGAATATTGGAAGCAAACATTGGTTGGAAGAGATGAATGGCTAAAACAAATACAAACAAATTATACCACTGTAGAGGCTGGAATCGTAAAACAATCACTCAAACGAAGGACATTTCGATTTTCACGAGAACAACTGACCTCTATTCAAAAACACTCAACAACAATAGCAATCTAACAAAAAGTGACTGGCACTTTTTGACGGAAAGCTGACAGGTACCTTTTTAGACAGGTACCTTTTTAAAAATATGTGGGATTATTATAGGTTTCAAGCTTGCTCAGAATCTGAAGAAAATCAGAAGTTAACCCACCATCAAAATAACGTTGATTAATGTCTGCAAGAAAGTTTGTCCCAGATTGTTTGACTATCATTTGTTCGTTACTTTCTCTTGTTGATTTATAAACATGAATTCTATAGCTTGTTATATAGTAAGGAGTATCTATGAATCCAGCAATATTTAGACAATACGATATTCGTGGCATCGTTGATAAAGAATTAACACGAGATGCGGCTCATAATATTGGTCGAGCATATGGAACCGTGCTTAAAACTGCACATAAAAATACAATCACCCTTGGTCGTGATTGTCGATTGAGTAGCGTCGGTCTCTATGAGGCATTTGCACATGGAGTGCTTGCAACGGGAATAAGCATTATAGATCTTGGTATTTGCCCTACTCCATGCCTCTACTATTCACTTCATCATCTTGAAGTCGATGGTGGAGTTATTATTACGGGCAGTCATAATCCGGCAGAATACAACGGCTTTAAACTCGCCATTGGGAAAACCACAATTCATGGCGAAGCAATTCAAGAATTACGAAAAATTAGTGAATCAAAACATTATATCATTGGGCGAGGAACGCTTGAATCATATGAAATAATACCTCCCTATGTTGATCATATAGCACATGATATAAAGCTCTCACGTACTAATATTGCGCTTGGTATCGATGGCGGCAATGGCACGGGAGGTCCTGTAGCCCTTGAACTTTTTAAAAAATTGGGCCTGCCTCTTCGCGAAGAACTCTTTATCGAAATGGATGGAACATTTCCAAATCATCATCCTGATCCAACAGTACCAAAAAATCTTGAAGATCTCATTACATCAGTCCGAGAAAAAAAGCTCGATTGTGGAATTGCATTTGATGGAGATGCCGATCGTATTGGTGCAATCGATGAGAAGGGCGATATCTTATGGGGTGATGAACTCATGATTATTTTTGCACGGGATATTTTAAAAACTCATAAAAATGCAACGTTTATTTCAGAAGTAAAAGCTTCTCAAATTATGTTTGATGATATTGAAAAACATGGCGGCAAAGCAATTATGTGGAAAACGGGCCATTCGCTTATTAAAGAAAAGATGAAAGAAACTGGGGCACTTCTTGCAGCAGAAATGAGCGGACATATCTTTTTTGCTGACCGCTATTTTGGGTACGATGATGCAATTTATTCAGCTGCACGTCTTGTAGAAATTCTCTCGAAAAATAATACCCCACTGTCAGCGCTTCTCCGAGATATTCCCCAGACATCAAAAACCCCTGAAATTCGTATCGATTGCCCTGATCACAAAAAATTCGATGTTGTTTCTAAAATTACTGCTCATTATAAAAAAACACACAAAGTTTTTGATATAGACGGAGCTCGAATTCAATTTGGAAATGGCTGGGGATTAGTTCGTGCCTCAAATACTGAAGCAGTTTTAGTTCTTCGATTTGAAGCAGAATCCGATGAAGTACTCACAGAAATAAGGAAAGAAGTCGAAAAAACACTCGAGCAATTTTTGAGATAATTCTATGTATGCAGTAATTATGGCCGGGGGAATAGGTACACGCTTCTGGCCACTTTCACGAAAACATTTTCCCAAACAATTTTTATCAATAGTACATAATCAATCTTTGCTTCGTGAAACAATCGAACGAATTAAAGATTATTTTTCATATGACAAAATTATTATTGTTGGGAATAAAGAACATCGTGATGTGATGTTCAAAGAAGCTTCAATGCTTCCTCCTGAAAATATTCTTTGCGAGCCACACGGCAAAAATACTGCTCCATGTATTGCCTATGCTGCAGCCTGGATTGCGGCAAGAAATCCGAACGAAAAAATGTTTATTCTTCCAGCCGATCATTCTATAGAGCCACAAGAAAAATTGTTAGAAAGTATTAAAAATATAAATGAATTTCTTGATAGTAATGATGTACTCGTAGCACTTGGGATTAAACCTACTTCAGCACATACTGGTTATGGATATATTGAATTAGGTGAAACAAAAATAAATAATTCTTTCTATTCACTCCGATCATTTACTGAAAAACCAGATCGAAAATCCGCCGAAAACTTTTTAAAACAAGGCACGTATCTCTGGAATTCAGGAATGTTTGCATGGCGTGTATCAACGATACTTAAAGCATTCGAAGAATTTTTACCACATATTTATACTGGAATTCAAAGCGTAGCTTCATATTTACGTAAAGAAGATCATCGTATTCAATTACAAAAAGCATATAAACAATGTGAATCTATTTCTATCGATTATGGGATCATTGAAAAAGTAAAGAATGTGAGTGTCTACAAATGCGATTTTAATTGGAATGACGTCGGAAGCTTTGGTAGTCTCTATCAGCTCTCTGAGAAAGACGAAGACGGTAATTTTTTTGAGAATGATCATTATTTAATCGATACACGAAGATCGTACATACGAAGTAAAAAATTTGTTGCGACTATTGGCATCGAAGACATTATCGTTATTGATACCAATGATGCCCTTTTAATTTGTAAACGAGAACGATCAGAAGAGATTAAAAAAGTCGTAGAATATTTGAAAGAAAATAAAAAGAACCTTCTTTAATTTTAGAATTGTTACATGTCTTCTAGTATACAGCCAAAAATTCTCATCATAGTAGGTCCTACAGCCTGCCGTAAAACATATTATTCTTTACAAATAGCCGAGAAACACAATGCTGAAATTATCTCAGCTGATTCAATGTTGATATACAAATATCTTGATATTGGTACTGCTAAGCCTTCGCATGAAGAACAAATGAGAGTACCTCATCATATGATTGATATTATTAATCCTCATGAATATTTCAGTGCCAAAGATTTTGAAACCAAAGTCGATCAAATAATTTCAGATATCCACACACGTGGCAAAAATATAATTGTCGTAGGCGGAACAGGTTTTTTTATTAAAGCCTTTACCAAGGGTTTATTTGATCTTCCGAGCGATAATCTCACTGAGATTCGCTTGAAACTTGAAAATGAAACAACAGAAGAACTTTACAAAAAACTACAGAGCTTCGATAGAAAAAAAGCAATTGAACTTCACCCTCATAATAGATTGAGGATCATCCGAGCACTTGAAGTTTATTATCTCACAGGAAGGCCTATTTCAGAGTTTCAAGAAGAGCATCAATTCCAAAAAAATAAATATTCATATCTCAAAATTGGGCTTTTTTTAGAACGCTCGGTTATGTACGAACGTATCAATGCTCGCGTCGATCATATGATTGCCATGGGTCTTGAGGAGGAAGTAAAAAATCTTTTGTCATTAGGGTACGATAAAAAAAATAAACCGCTTAAAACTTTTGCCTATTCTTATTTTATTGATGCTCATGAAAAATTAATTACTCGTGAAGTGGCGATTGAAAAAACAAAACAAGGCACACGAAGATTTGCCAAACGACAACTCACATGGTATAAAAAAGATTCCGAGATTTTGTGGCTTCATGCAATGAACGATGAACAAAAAACTTTCGAAATTTGTAATGATTTTTTTAACGGAGGTAGTATTTCATGAAATTACGTGTTGGTGAAAAAGAATATTCATTTCAAAATGAATCGCAGGTTGTGTATCTGCCAGGAATTACGCTCATTCTTATGGGACTTGTTATTTATTTTATTCCAAAACTTTTGCTTTTTTTAATTTCGGCTGGTTTTATTTTTCTTGGTATTCTTTGTATTATGGTTGCGTATCGATTTAAAAAATTCCGAAAGAGTAATATTCGCTTCTTTGATGAACGATGCAGTATTGAAGAAGATGAAAATAAATAATTATTCGGGAACGACTTTGAGGCCACTCAAAATATTTTCGAGTTCAGCATCAAATTCAAGGTCAGTACTAATTTCTTGAAAATCAACACTTAAGTCTGACATCCTTCGTTCGGTCCAACCTGTTTTATCACCTTCTTGAGGCTCTTGTCCTTCAACGCGATTTTTAAGCTTCTCACTTGCTTGAGTAATGAAATCAGCAAAGCTTATCTTCTTTGCCGTACATTCAGCCTCTTTAATTTTTCGCCAATTCTTTAGATAATGTAATCGACAATATCCCTGAATGATCTGCATATCATTACAGTTGTCATCTTTACAAATAGTAATTTTATTAACCATAGATGCCTCCAATTCAAAGTTTCTCTACACTAATTATTATACAAAATCCATGCCAAAATATCATATTTTTAACTATATGAAATTATTGGTATTTTTAATTTTGACTCATTGTTTATTTACAATATTCATGAAAAAAGTTTTCGTGATATGCAAATTTTATACTATGTAAGATTTGTTAATAAAGATGTCGCCCTGTTAGAGTGACATCTTTGTAAGGGGGGAGTAACTGACTTGTATGCTCTTACTTGGCTTCTTCGCCAGTAGTAAAGTTCAGTTCAAAATTAGTTTCCAAACTGATACCTTCTTCACTTTCAACGTCTTTAGATACTTCAAGATGATGCTCGGTATTTACTTCAAGATTTGAGTTTGGGGTAACAAGCCGTCGTTTTTCATTTGACAAGGAACAATTGAGCCGATAATAATCACCTTCGATTTTTAAATTACACATGCTTTCCGAGATACGCAATTCAAGCTTGTTATAATAGTTGCCTATCGATGAAGAAAGCAGAGGAAAAAAGCTTGGAGGATAATCATGGTTTCGGTAAGTATTAAAGAACTTCTTGAGGCAGGAATCCATTTCGGCCATCAAACGTCACGGTGGAATCCAAAAATGAAACCCTATATTTTTGGGGACCGCGACGGCATTCACATTATTGATCTTCAACAAACCGTCAGTATGTTTACAAAAGCACTGGGATTTTTGACTGAACTCACAAGCCGAGGAGCTAAAGTAGCTTTTGTTGGGACAAAAGAACAAGCGCGTGAGATTGTCAAAGAAGAAGCAACTCGCTGTAACATGTTTCATATAACAACACGATGGCTTGGTGGAACACTCACCAATTTTAGAACAATCAAAAGTAGCATCGATAGAATGGAAGATCTTGAAAAAAAGCAACAAGATGGCACATTTGCACGTCTCCACAAAAAAGAACGGTTAATTATCGACCGAGAAATTGAAAAGCTTGCTAAAACATTTGGTGGTATTCGAGAGATTAAAAGACTTCCTGATGTTATTTTTGTTATCGACACAAAAAAAGAAAAAAATGCCGTTGAAGAAGCTAAAAAATTAGGAATTCCTATTATCGCTATAGTCGATACGAATTGTGATCCGGATCCTATTACATATCCCATTCCTGGCAATGATGATGCAATAAAAGCTATTAAAATTGTCATGACTAAAGCAGCAGATGCTTGTATTGAAGGTAGCAAAGCATTTGAAGAAGTGAGTGCAAAACTTGCTAAAGAAAAAGCAGACGCACCAAAAGAGCAAAAAAAAGATTCAGACAAACGTTTTATGGTTAAAAAGAAGGTCGTTACAACGGTAAGTAGACCTCATAAAAATGATGACGCTTCTCAGAAAGTAAAATCAGGGACTGCAAAAGAAACCGTTGAACAAACCAAAGAAACAAAAGAACCAGAAAAAAGTGAGTAAAATAAGGAGAAATGTATGGTAGTAGAAGCAACACTTGTTAAAGAATTACGAGAAAAAACCCAAGCTGGATTTATGGATTGCAAGAAAGCATTAGAAAATTCTGGCGGAAATATGGAAAAGGCAATCGTATATCTTCGCGAGCATGGCCTTGCACAAGCAAAAAATAAGGCACTTCGAGCAACAAAAGAAGGACTCATTTATTCATATATTCATGCTGGTGGGAAAATTGGTGTATTAGTTGAAATAAACTGCGAAACCGACTTTGTCGCGCGAACCGATGATTTTCAAAATCTTTCAAAGAATATAGCAATGCATATTGCGGCTGCTAATCCATTATATGTTTCAAGTGAAGAAATTCCTGAGGTTGAAAAAACGAAAGAAAAAGAAATTCTCAAAAAACAAGCTCTCAATGAAGGAAAACCAGCTGCTATTGTAGAAAAAATGATTGAAGGCCGCATAAAAAAATTCTATGAAGAGGTATGTTTACTCGAACAACCCTTTGTTAAAGACGATAAAAAAAGGATCTCTGATATTGTGAAAGAATCTATTGCAAAGCTCGGAGAAAATATTACGGTAAAGAGATTTTGTCGGTTTCAAATTGGTAATTAATGAACTCAATCAAATACAAAAAAGTTCTTCTGAAGCTCAGTGGAGAAGCGTTTGTTGGATCTAAGTCATACGGAATTGACCACCTTGTCTTACAATCAACTGCACGACAACTAAAAGACATTCATGCACTCGGCGTACAAGTTGCTATTGTTGTTGGAGGAGGAAATATTTTCCGTGGATTATCTGCAAGTGAAACAGGCATGGATCGAGCACAGGGCGATTATATGGGAATGCTTGCAACAGTTATAAATGGATTAGCCCTCCAAGATGCACTTGAAAAAGTTGGAATTCCTACACGAGTACTCACCGCAATTGAAATGCACCAAATTGCAGAACCTTATATTCGAAGGCGTGCAAAACGACATCTTGAAAAAGGACGTATGGTAATTTTTACGTGTGGCACGGGAAGTCCTTATTTTACAACAGATACAGCAGCAGCACTTCGAGCTGCAGAAATTGAAGCTGAAGTTTTATTAAAGGCAACCAAAGTTGATGGGGTTTATACGGATGATCCCATGAAGTATCCCGATGCAAAAAAATTTGATACAATTGAATATATCGAGCTTCTTAAAAATAATTTAAAAGTTATGGATTCGACAGCCGCATCGCTTTGTAGAGATAATAAGATTCCTATCATTGTTTTTAATCTTCGCACTGAAGGAAATATAAAAAAAGTAATCATGGGAGAAAAAATAGGAACCAAAGTTAGTGGAGGATAATCTATGGCAGATACAACAATACGAACCTTTGAAGAAAAACTCGTCAAAGCACTGAATTTTTTTAAACAAAGCTTAACCAAGATGCGAACAGGAAGAGCATCGCTCGTACTCTTAGATGGTATTATGGTTGATTACTATGGAACAAAATCTCCATTGAAACAAATTGCAAACCTTGCAACTCCTGAACCAAAGCTCATCACCATTCAACCGTGGGATCCATCGATCTTGAAAGAAATTGAACGAGCACTTTTACAATCCGATCTTGGTATTACTCCGATGAATGATGGCAAAATGATTCGTATTACTATTCCAGCACTCACCGAAGAACGACGAAAAGAACTCACTAAGCTCGTAAAAAAAATGGCTGAAGAATGTAAAGTATCTCTACGAGGACTTCGTCGCGAAACAAATGAGGAACTTAAAAATCTTGAAAAGAATAAGAAAATAACCGAAGACGATATGCACAAGGCATCTGATAAAGTACAAAAAGTCTTAGACGATTATATCAAACACGTCGACGAAGCTGCTACCCGCAAAGAAAAAGACATAATGGAAATTTAGTGAAAGAATTTTCAACAATTCCCCAACACATAGCTATTGTTATGGATGGCAATGGTCGATGGGCAAAGAAGCATTTTTTTAAGCGAATCATTGGTCATCGATATGGCATTGATGCACTTCGAAACACGGTTCGTGAATCTTCAAATCTCGGCGTAAAAACGCTTACGGTTTTTGCATTTTCAGAAGAAAATTGGAATCGCCCAAGTACTGAAGTTGCAAGCTTAATGAAACTCATGAAAGATTACTTAATTAAAGAACGTGAGCCGCTTCATAAAAAAAATATTAAAATAATGACTATTGGAAATATCGAGAAACTTCCACATGAAGTGCAGGTTGAACTCAAAAAATCAAAAGAGCTTACCAAGCATAACACCAAAATGAATTTTATCCTTGCCGTAAGTTACTCAGGGCGATCAGAAATAATACGTGCAACAAAAGCAATTGTTAAAGATATAGAGAATCATAAACTCGAAAGTCAGGCTATTAATGAAGATATATTTAGCCACTATCTTGATACAAAAGGCTTACCTGATCCTGATTTATTTATCAGAACCAGTGGTGAAGTACGCGTGAGTAATTTTTTACTCTGGCAAATCGCCTATTCTGAGATATATATTACGAAAACACTCTGGCCTGATTTTACCGTCGAAGAACTTCATAAAGCTATTGAGGCTTATGGAAAACGCGAAAGAAGATTTGGATTAGTAAAGACGTGAGGTATACATGCTTAAAAAACGAATCCTGACTTTTTTATTTGCATTTCCTATTCTTCTTCTCATTATTCTTTTTTTTCCAAACACTCTTTTCTCAGTTTTTATTCTTATAATCGCAGCATTCTGTCTTTATGAATTGTTTACGATGATATTTTCTGATCGGACAAAACAACTCGTCTGTATTGCAAGCGGTATTATCGTTTGTTCAGTAATACTCTTTGGCAATCATCATACAGTGCTTCCAATACTATCGGGATTTACTATTTTTCTTTTTATCTTTTATTTATTCTTTCACACGAATCCCAAAGAAGGGCTTCACGATCTTGCACTCTCAATATTAGGAATATTTTATATTGCGCTTCTCTGCCCCTATCTTGCACTCATACGTAATTCATCACATGGCAGCACATTATTTTTTTTATTACTCGTTATTGTATGGTCGACTGATACTGGGGCATATTTTATTGGAAAAAAATGGGGAAGACATAAATTATATGAAAAAATTTCTCCTGGTAAGACTATTGAAGGAGCAGTTGGGGGCCTTGGATTTGCTTTACTCGGTGCAATTCTTTACGCTTATGCCTTCAT
Source organism: uncultured bacterium (assembly GCA_964600515.1). GTDB lineage: Bacteria > Bdellovibrionota_F > JAHFAK01 > JAHFAK01 > JAHFAK01 > JAHFAK01. The sequence goes on along the minus strand of CAZRKD010000012.1, from coordinate 314 downwards.
TGATTTTATAAGCATCCCATATATTATAATTATTGCGATTTCAGTCTCATGTAGTGGCCAAATTGGTGATCTCTCTGAATCAATGATCAAACGATCGTTTGGATTCAAAGATTCAGGAAAAATTCTTCCTGGTCATGGAGGAATACTCGATCGCATTGATGCGTTGATTTTTGCTGCTCCTCTGCTATACTGGTTTATTAGGTAGAAATATTATGAAAAAACTTATTATATTAGGCTCAACAGGCTCAATCGGGAAAAATACTTTAGACGTTGTTTCTCGATATCCCGATGAATTCGAAGTTATAGGACTTTCC
>CAZRKD010000011.1:9892-15304 GCA_964600515.1 uncultured bacterium | reverse complement strand
GCTTGATCCGCGTCTCACAACGCTAGCAATCGAAAGAATTCGTACCTTACTTACGAGCATTGATGCTCATTGCCTCATTGCCAGTAATTTATTTGATGTATCAGCTCTAGAAGAAAAAAAGATCTCGATTACCGTATCACTTTTATCGGTTCAAAAAAAATTGGGAACTCCAATTACACTAAACGAAGCAAAAGTTATTCTGACTCGACTTGATTTTAATGTACAAGCCGAAAATGATACACTTACTGTTACTGTTCCAAGCTTTCGTGCAACAAAAGATATCAAAATTCCCGAAGATATTATTGAAGAAATTGGACGCATCTATGGATATAATAAAATTCAGCCCCAAGCGCCGTTCGTATCCATGAATATTCCGATACAGCCAGTACGTGTGAGTCTCTCTCGAAAAATTAAAACAATTCTTGCAACACGATTAAAGTATACTGAAATGCTTACACATTCATTTATAAAAAATAAAAGCATTGAGTTCTGCAATATCAATACGAATAAGCTCGTTAAATTACAAAATCCTCTGTCACATGAAGAAGAATATTTAAAGCCATCACTTATTCCCAATCTTCTTGAAGTAGTTTCCAAAAATTCCCGAGAGGAATATCTTCTGAAATTCTTTGAGCTTGATAAAATATTTTCCTCCACAGGAACTGATCATAGTGAAAAGCTAGAACTTGCCCTTATTTCACATGAGCCACTTGCTGATCCTTTTGATACAAAAAAATCATCGAATCGATTTTATCAACTCAAATATGATATTGAAGCTCTCGCTTCATCACTCAAAATTCCATTATCAATTGTAGAAGAAATAAACGAAGAAGCATGGCTTCATGCTAAAAGATATGGAGCTCTCATGAGTGGAGGAGAAAAAATCGGCATTTTTGGAGAACTATCACTCTTGCTTGCTAAAAAATATGATATCAATGGAATAACGATGGTTGCTCGATTTGATATAGAATTAATAGAAAAAATGATTAGACATGAAATATCGTTTCAACCTCTTCCTAAATATCCTACGAGTGACTTGGAATTTTCTATTGCTACGTCAAAACATACTAAAGTTGGTGATATTGAAAAAAGTATACGTGCGGTAAATCCTCATCTCATTGCGGGTGTGCGCCTTGTTTCGCAATATACAGGATTGCCCCTTCCTGATGATGAAAAAAGCTCGTCATTTAAAGTTACGCTTCAGTCTGATTCTAAAACACTTGAAGACAAAGATATTAAAAATATCCAAACAAAGATTATTGAAGCATTAGAAAGACAGGGATGGAAACTAAGATAAGGGCATTTTTAGCCATAGAACTTGATCGTGAAATACAAAAAAACATCTTGCACTGTATTGAAAAAGAATTAATCTCATTCACAAATATTCATTTTATAAAGCCAGAAAATCTCCATTTTACCCTGCAATTTTTGGGAAATATCAACAAACAGATTTTACCGGAATTATATGATGCATGTACTGATACTGCACTTCTTTTTAAGTCATTTGAGATTTCATTAGAAACTGTAGGTGTTTTCCCTAATGAAAGAAGCCCGCGAATTCTGTGGATAGGATTACATGATGAAAAATATAATCTCAAAAATCTCTCGAATATCATTAATGAAAAAACATCTCATTTTCCTATTAAAAAAGAAGATAGAGAATGCACTCCTCATTTAACTATTGGACGAATAAAAGTTTTGAAAAATATACCAGCGCTTATCGATAAACTAAAAAAAATAGAACTTATATCATTTGGTACGCAAACGATCAGCTCATTTTCTCTTTTTCAAAGTATGCTTACAAATACTGGACCAATATATACGAAATTAAAAAGATTTGATTTAAAATAAGTGTTACCTTAAACTATAGTAATGGCAACGTTTTTAAAACAATGGCTCGAGCGAGCTCAATATGATTTCGAAACAGCTCAGGGAATGCTCCGAATACGAAAATACCTCTATGTTGGTTTCATGTGTCAACAAGCAATCGAGAAATTACTTAAAGCCATTCTTGCATCTCAATCACAAGAAATTCCGTATATCCACAATCTGGTAAGATTAGCTGAATTGTCTCAGGTTTATATGAAACGCACTAATGACCAGCAGCTTCACTTGCAAAATTTAACACCATTTTGTATAAAAGCACGTTATGGAGACTATAAAGATTCTTTATCAAAAATGCTCACGAGGATTAAAGCTCAAGAATTATTAACTAAAACAGAAAGATTATATCAATGCCTTCAAAAACACATACAATAAATTCAATTCTTAAGCAGTATATTAGTCTTCTGAAAAAAAATATTGCCTTAGATAAAGTTATTCTTTTTGGATCATATGCAGATGGTAAAGCACATAAATACAGTGATATCGATGTAGCTATTTTTTCTAACGATTTTAATAATAAAAATGAAATAGAAATATTGCAAGATCTTTTTAGACTTGCCTGTACTATTGATTCACGAATAGAACCTATTGCTTTTTTACCCAATGAAATTAAAAATACTAAATATAATCCTATCTTGAAAAATATCATGAAAAAAGGAAAAATAATTTATCAATAAATATGTATAAAAAAATACTCAGCTGTGTGGCATTACAAAAATATATTGATTTTACGCCGTATGCAACGCTCATTCGCGAAATGATCATTCATTTTTCTAAGCCGCATAATTCTGAATGTATTGTTTTTACTTCAAAAGGCCCAGTTGCTCTTATGGCTGAGGATATTCCGGTTGAAGAAAAACTCTCCAAATTCTGTAGCGAACTTGAAAAAGCCGATATTCGTTTCAAAAAAATCGTCCGAGAAGGCGTTCCCAAAGATTTGATTTTAGAAATTGCACGAGAAGAAAAAGTCGATCTTATTATTATGGGTTCTCATTCAAAACAAAGCGTTTTTGATGTGCTTTTAGGTGGCACTGCAGCGGGAGTCTTAAAAGATGCTCCCTGCAAAGTCCTTATGGTTTCTCCTTCAAAAGATGAAGTTGCGAAAGTAAAAGAATTAATCATCCCTGAATATCCATTCGTGTTTCCGTATTTTTAAAAACTCAACTCCATAATTGACAGCAATAATTAAATAACGTAACATATATTACTGTAACCGACGTTACTATAATTGATTATTATGAAATTTTACAATAGAAACATAGAGTTAGAAGAACTTAACCTCATATACAAGCAAACAAAAAATCGATCTACAATGGTAGTTCTTACAGGACGTAGGCGTTTAGGAAAAACACTCTTAGCGCGTACATTTATGAAAGATAAGAAACATCTGTATCTTTTCATTGCAAAAAAATCGGAAAATCTACTTGTAAATGATCTACTCGAGGAGATTAAAAAAAATTTTAATCTCCCAATTATAGGCACATTTCATTCATTTCGGGAAATTTTTGCACTTCTTATTGAGCTTTCTCAGAGCGAACCACTAACGGTCGTTATTGATGAATTTCAAGATTTTTATTATATTAATCCAAGTGTGTTTTCAGATATACAAAATATCTGGGATCAACATAAAGAATCATCGAAACTCAATGTGATCTTCATTGGATCAATTTATTCATTAATGCATAAAATCTTTATGAATGAAAAAGAACCGTTATTTGGAAGGGCAGATCGCATTATTGTTCTCAAGGAATTTACCACTAAAACAATAAGAGAAATCTTATGCGATTATACACATGAAGATTCCAATAAGCTCTTCGACTACTATCTTTTTACTGGCGGGATACCAAAATATATCGATACTCTTGTTACCAATAACCTCTTTGATCACGAGAGCATACTTGATTTTTTCCTCACCGAACATTCACCATTTATTAATGAAGGAAAAAATGTATTAATAGAAGAATTAGGTAAAGAATATGCTCTTTATTTTAGCATACTGGAACTCATTGCTTTGGGAAAAACCTCACGGAATGATATTGAATCTTTACTCGAAAAAAATATTGGAGGGCACCTTGAGCGATTAGATACTATCTATGGAATTATTTCTCAATATAAATCCATTGATGCTAAGCCTCAGTCTCGCAATGTTCGATACAAAATTAACGATAATTTTCTTCAATTTTGGTTCCGATTTATTCATAAAAATAAATCCGCAGTTGAACTAGGAAACTTTAAATATCTCAGAGATGTTATTACACGAGATTATACAACCTATGCGGGAATAGTCTTAGAAAAATTCTTTCATGCCCTCTTTCGAGAATCTGGTAAATTTAATAAAATCGGTTCGTATTGGGAAAAAGGAAATATAAACGAAATTGATCTCGTTGCTCTGAATGATTATACAAAAGAACTCGTCATTGCCGATATTAAATTACAAAAATCAAAACTTAATCTCAATACACTTCAACAAAAAGCAAAGAATATTACGGATCACTATTCTAACTATAGAATTCGATGGTTAGGATTGAGCTTAGATACTCCACTTGCCGAGCTCCTTGGATCCTTAGATTAGAATAAGTTGTAATTATGGAAACGAAAGAATTGATTATCCCCGAATATCCTTTCGTGTTTTTTGTATTTTTAAAATTTTTTACTCATTTTAATTGTTTCTGCACTTAAGTCAGCTCCACATTCCCACGAGATACCCCCAGCCATATCGATTTTATATTTTCGAAATTCTTTTTTGCTTTTCAAAGGCTTAAATACTCCACTATTCTTCAGTAAATATTTATAAAAATCTATTTCTCTTTGAGTCTCATCATTAAAAATAAAAAGTAATTTATAATCTCCCGTCTTTTTTATTTTCACAATTTCATCATATAGCTTCATGGCTACCTCTTTATTCTAAAGGTTCAACAGCCGGTAAAGGACTTATCTGTAACCTTGCAAGTTGCCAAACTCTGAGTAATTCTTTTTCTTTAATACTCACCCACTTTTTAATCAACTTTTATGCTGTTTTTGACATAGTGCCTGTCATTCTTTTTCCTGTCTTAATTTCATAACTTGCCTTATACCCACCATATACAGCATGAATATGCGGAGGATTATGTTCATTATAATACATGAGAATAACAATTCCAAAAAAATAACTAATCTGAGGCATGAAACTTCCTTGTAATTTATTTTACTATTATTAAATTATACGGTTGAAGCTCATGGCTGTCAAACAAGTGGATTTTTATTAAAAATATGGGTGTTCTTTTTCTATCGAAATGATGGATGGCATGTTTTCAATGAAATGATGGATGGCATGTTTTCAATGTGATTCTTTTAATGCTTCAATGATTTTTTCATTAACTTTTTGGCCAATATCTTTTAAAACATCCGCGGAAATAGCATCTGGATCTTTATTGACACTGTTTTTTGGAAATATTGCTACAAATGAATTAACAACTGCCTTGCCAGTTGGAGATGAAGTATCTCCTACTTTTGTCTTAAGTGCTACAATGCACTTAGTAACTGTCGTAC
>CAZRKD010000011.1:0-9882 GCA_964600515.1 uncultured bacterium | reverse complement strand
ATAGTTTCTGTGTCCGAACCTTCTTCTCCTTTGTTTTTTCTGAAAGTTTCTCTCCGGTTAGAATCACCTATTCTTCTTCGTCCAGAATATTCTTCCTTCGTTTCAGGATCATAATAATAGAAGTCCTCTTCATCTTTACCCACTCCTGAACCTCCACCGCCGAGGGAATTTTCTATTACCCTAATAAGCATATCATTGAGTTTAGATTGTAAATTAGGATCTTCTCTTCCTACTGTTGGAACAGGTGGAGGAGGTCCATGGTCGTCACCAGTTTTAGCAGCCAAAGCATCTGCCCTTCCTTGTTGATAGCCTTTTTCCTTGGCATCATCCCTTTTGGTTGTTGCAATTGCTACTACACCCGACTTTACATCAGTAATTATTCCCTGTGCTAACACCATTTTCGATAAAAATTTATTATCTGAGCTTACACGATCGAGCCCCTTTTCTGCTAATTTTTCATAGAGAGCATCGGTTTGAGCCTTAGCTGCAATGGATTGTTCGGATGTATCTCTCTCATAATCGTAACGTAATTTATCTCCCGCAAATTTAAATTCATCATCTCGTTGGCTATTTTGAGCATCATAGGCTATTCGTAAACCCTCAAGTTCCAGACGTTTTTCTTGGATTTGCGCACCTATTTGTGACCCCACACCTAAACCTGTCCGGCTATTGCTCTGTTGCTTACAACTTGAAACGAGCATGCCCACAAGGATTAAAATAATGACTGCTAAATGAAGATGTATTTTCATACTATATACTCCTTTTAAAAGTATCTTTAGTTCTCAATAGCTATAATGTGCAATCTGCATGCCAATTTTGTTATTATTTGTAGATCTTCTTTAAGCCCTTGATAATACTTATATTCCCATTGAATTGAGCTTGTCAATACCCCACAAAGAGCCTTGTTTTGGGACATTTATGCCCCTCTTTTGGGTATTTTTTTTAAGTTGCTTTGCAAAAAGTAGGATGCTATGAAACTTTTTCTAATGGATTCTTGGATCACGGATTGCTGATGTCTGATCTTCGTGGTCGAGAAAAGGAGATTTATTGTGAAAGGGAGTGAATTAGATGTATTCAAGGAATCACATAAAATGGTGCTTAGAATTTATGAAATAACCGAAAATTTTCCGAAGAAAGAAAATTATAGAATTATCGATCAATTAGTACGTTCTGCTTATTCCGTACCGTCAAATATCATTGAGGGAAATAACAGAAATTCTTCGAATGAGTATATCCATTTTCTTTATATAGCTCGAGGGAGTTTACATGAAGCGATGTATTTTCTCCTATTGTCAAAAGATTTAAAATATATAGGTCAAGAAATCTATCAGGAACTCACTGATACGTGTAATAAAATAGGAAAAATGCTTAATGGACTTATTAATTACTTGAAGTCTAAGAAGTGATCGTGGATCATAGATAACGGATCACCGTAAAAGAATCTTTTCACCGTGACCCGAAATCCGAGATCTGTGATCCAAACCGCGAGGGTGGCGAAACTGGCAGACGCACTGGACTTAGGATCCAGCGGGGTAACCCATGGGGGTTCGACTCCCCCCTCTCGCAGAATTAAAGAAAGAATTTTGTTATGAAAAAGAGGGTTCAATTAGTAATTCAGGGCAGAGTGCAAGGGGTATTTTTTCGTGCCAATACAAAGAAAGAAGCTGAAAGCCTATCAGTGTATGGATTCGCAATGAATCAATCCAATGGGTCGGTAAAAGTTGTCATGGAAGGATCTGAAGAAAATCTCGTAAAGCTTATCGAATGGTGTAAAATTGGACCGCCTTTAGCACGCGTTGATGAGGTTGATATCGAATGGGACGTTTATAAAAATGAATTTTCTTCTTTTGAAATCCGGTAATATTTATTTAATCACAAATTCTACTCGACGATTTTGTGCCCAGGCAGTTTCATTTTTGCCAAGTGCAGCTGGCTTTTCTTCGCCAAAACTCACGGTTTCCATTCTCGTTGCCTTAATACCTAATTCGATTAAGTAATCTTTGACTGCTTCGGAACGCCTTTTCCCCAGTGCTAAATTATATTCATTACTGCCGCGTTCATCACAATGCCCTTCAAGGCTAAAGGCAAATTCAGCTAATCGTAAACACGGAAGACTATCTTGAATTGATTTACTCGCATCAGGCCGTAAAGAAAATGAATCAAAATCAAAATAAATAATTTTAATATCTTTACATTCAGGACGGGCAAGAATTGCTGCTGCGTCAGCAGATAACGATCCCTCTTCTTCGAGCATCCCTTCTCCTGCCGGTTTTTTTTGTCCCTCTTCATCTTCACGAAGCGCAACTCTTTCTTCAGTTCCAGTTTTTGCGAGCTTCTCTCGTTCTTCAGCGATTCTACGAGCTAAATAGGCAAGCTCTGCAGAATTTTTTGCATGCTTATACGCCTTATCATAATCCTGTTCTCGCACATAATCATATGCTTTTTGATATGCTTCTTCTGCACTTTCTAATTCTTTACTCGCATAGGTCTGGGCTCCGCGATTTTTTGCCTCTTTAATCGCAAGCCGTGCTTCTTCGAGTTCATCAGTCGGCGGATGCGTGCAGGCCGTTGCTAGAACTACCATAAGTATTACAAATAATGATTTTTGGTACAACATAATTTATCCTCCATAGTAATATAGGATTTGGGATTTAGGATTTTGGGGTTAGTCAGAAAGATTTTACAACCAAATCCCAACCCTAAAATACCAAATCCTATATTCTATTTTTCATAGAATTAATTAAGCCATTTAACATTCTTCCAATTTTATCTGAATGAGTTTTTAGTCTTTCATAGTTCTCTTTCGGTAAATAACCTAAATCATGAGATAACCTCAAGAAATAACTAAGTTCATTGAGACTACCACGAGCAATAAATAAAAAATTAATATAATCTCGTGTTGTATTTCTACTATTGCCCTCTACAATATTTGCTGGGATTGAATATCCACATCTTAAAATTTGATCTATGATTCTATATTTTTCATGTTTTGGGAAATTATCAATCGTTTTATATAACGAAAGAACAAGTTGATGTGCCTCTTGATATACTTCTAACTTTTCATAATTAGCTACTAATGCCATGTTTCTCCTAGCTCCAAATCCCAACCCCTAAATCCCAAATCCTATTTTAACCTCGGTGACCAATGCGGACTCATACAATCGTATTTACAGGTAGTCACCTTTCGTTCGCTTCCTGCTTGGCCTGTAGCATTGATGATATAAATTTGATTTATACCCGTTCGAGATGAATGAAATGCTATAAAGCGACCATCAGGTGACCACGTTGGATATTCATTGTCTTTTGAGTCATAGGTCATACGCTCACTTCGCCTTTGTTGTATATCATATATTAATAAATCTGATTCTCCATCAATATCTTGCCCACGATAGGCAATCTTATCGCCTTTTGGACTCCAAGCAGGTTCGTCATTATGGCGGCCTTCGAATGTTATGCGCTCAACATTTCCCCCATCCCAATTCATGATATAGATTTGCGGCCGACCTGTTTTTGCTGAACTAAATGCAATCTTTTTACCATCAGGGCTCCACGAAGGCGAAATATCTATTCCCCATTGTGTAGTAATTTGATTTAAAATTTTACCATCTTTGTTAAATAAATAGATATCACTATCGCGCTTACTAATTGTTGCAGCAATTAAATCTTCCTGAGGAGAAAATGATGGCGAAAAAATATCCCAGTGGGGGAAAGAGGCAAGCTTTATTGATTGCCATTTCTCGATATCATATACATGCATATCCCAACGGCCATTTTTGCGATTCCGCGCGGTATAGACAATGTATGAACCATCTCGCGACCAATGAGGAGAAATCGATAAGGTTCGAGTACTCGTTAATGGGTTAATATTTCCTCCATCAAAATCCATAACCATAATTTCTTTTGAAAATATATACTCTTTTAGAGCCTCTTTTTCTAAAGCCGGGTCAGGAATCTTATCGAGGACTTTTTGGGCGTTCTTATTGTCAGCTTTTTTACGTATTTCAAGCTTACGTTCAATAAAGGCAATGCGCGTATCAAAAATTCCCATTTCGCCAGTAACTTGCTCCACAATTCGATTCGCAATCTTGTGAGCAAATTTGCGGATGCTCGGTAAACTTCCATAAAATTTTCCCGTAAAACTTCGTTTAAAGAGTGTCTTTTTTGCAGGAACGCTGTAAAGATACGAGGTAATCTTTAAATCACGCTCTTTGGCATCAAACTGATAAGATCCTTTGACGAGATGTGAAGCATTAATTGCTTTCCAATCATTCCATTTAACGTCTAATTCGCTGTAACCTTCGCGTTTTATATCGGCAAGAAATGCTTTTTGATCAATGATTTTAAACCAATTCGTAAGCTCTAAGTCTTTAATGATTATGGTATGTAAACTTGAAATAAGCGATAAATTGATACGATCGGCATCAGTTAAGCGAGCTGAATCTTCTCCCGAATCTTGAAATTCGGTAATCGCAATCGGGATCTTTTTTTTCGCATAATCAGAAAGTCGAATTACCAGTGGTTCATCGGTATCAGCAAATGCATTGAGACTCACAATAAATAGTATAAAAAATAATGCACGTTTCATTCTTCTACTCCCATATGTTTTAACACATCATCGGCCGGGCATTCAAACTGTATCTCGCGTCCAACAACAATAGGAACCAATTTTTCCGGCGGTTCTACCAAAGGCTCTGCTTGTCGTATCGTATTCATACAATCTTCATCAAATGATCGAATACCAGAACTCTTTTTTAAGCGTAAATCAAGAAGATTACCTTTCCGATCGATTGTCACAAATACATACACAATTGCTTGGGGATTTGCCTTTAATGCTTTTACATTCGTAACAAGCCATCGCGTCGAAAGATACGTTTTTAAATTATGCGCATATTCAGCGAGAAGAAACTCAAGTTCACTATTCGGCACAATTCCTTCGGCATCGCCAAGAGGAATGCCTTTGCCGCCCTTTTCGCCAGGAGTTGCACTAAAATTATCCGGCCGCGGAACTTTTACATCGTCTTCACTGGTTTTGAGAAGATTTTGCAGTTCTTTTAATTTCTCGACAGCATCATCTTCGACAACAACTTTTTCAGGTTTCTTTTTTGGCTCTTCTTTTTTTATTTCTTTGGGCTTAACGACAAATTCTTTTTTTGTCTCTTTTGGCTTTGGTTCTTCTTTCTTCACCGGTATTGTTACCGTCTTTACTTCGGGGGGCGTTGGTTTTTTTGTTATCTCAACTTTTGGTGGAGGAAGTGCATCTTTTGGTTTTTCTACACCAACATTTGGTTTAAAGAGAGACGTATCCTCAATGAGATAGCCTTTTATTGCACGCGGGATATAGGCATTAACTTTATCCGAGCCATTCGGGTTCCAGAGTAAAAAAATGACGAGTAATCCTCCATGAAGAAGTGATGAGAATAGAAGACTTCCTTCAAGATTCTTACGTAATATTTTCTCATGTTCTCTATAAGCGTATGACCTCATTTTTTCTGAGTGAGCATTGGTTCAGTTACGAGTCCCACGGCATCAAAACCAGCATTTTTAAGTACCGCCATTACTTGAATCACATATTCATACGGAAGGGTTCTATCGGCATTTAAGAATATTTGTTTTTTCTCTCGAGCTTTATAAATTGCCGCAATTTTTTCGCTAAATTCATCAAAGTTATACTCGTGGTCGAGAATAAAAATTTTTTTACTTTTATCAATGGTGAGCATCAGTTCTTCTTCTTTTGTTTCCATTTGACTCGTATTTGCTTTGGGAAGGTCAACTTTTACCCCATGCTGAATGAGTGGTGCCGTAACCATAAAAATAACCAAAAGCACGAGCATTACATCAACGAGTGGCGTTACGTTGATTTCCGAAAGCTCGCGATTTTTTCCATCATTAGAACTAAATGACATATATCTCTTTCTTTAATTATTAAAAGCACTATAGTATAGAATTACATAAAAGTAAAATAAAGGATAATTCATGGCCTTACAAGATCAAAGAGAAAGAGACCGTATTCGCCAAGAACTTGATTCATCATTTCTTGTTGAAGCCGGAGCCGGTACCGGTAAAACATCACTTTTAATTGATCGAATACTGGCACTTCTTACTCAAAAAAAAGTAGCTCCCGAAAGAATCGTTGCCCTCACGTTCACTGAAAAAGCCGCATACGAAATGAAAGAGCGGCTCTATAAGAAATTAGATAAAACCTCGATCCCCATTCATATGATGTTCGTAGGAACAATCCATGCATTCGCTCACAAACTACTTAAAGAAAAAGAATTTATTCTTTTTGATGAAACCTATGGAAACTTTTTTTTCATACGAGTTTGGAATGAATGGCTCTTCTGTGAACTCTCTCACGAAGAACATATTTTTTTTAGAGCACAAGAGCTTGGAGTATCGCTTTCAACGCTTTATAACTTCACCCGAGAACTCTATCGATATCGCGATGTACTGTCAGATTATGTTCCGGAAAAAATTTCTTTTTCATTAGATGATTTCTATACAAAAATTTTTGCACTCATGATGAAGATCGAAAAAATCATGAATGAAAATCTCATTGATACAACTGATTTAGGATTTCTTGAATTCTCTTTAGTCAAAAAAGCCATAGAAGATAAACGCGTCTTATCAACCTATTTCAAAAAAGGCTCCACAGGCAATGCAAAGAATTGGAAGGATAGAGAATCATACGCCTTATTCAAAGAAATGATGAGCGAATTGAAAGTACAAATCTCTCATGGACAAAGACTCTTTTTTCATAATCTGATGCTTGACATTGTTTCAAAGCTTAATGAATTTTATATATTTTTTAATGAGAAAAAGGCTCTGAAAAACTATCTTGATTTTGATGATCTTTTACTTAACTTACGAAATGCTCTTAAAAATACTGAATTTAAGAATTATTGGAAAGGGCAATTTGATTATTTTCTCATAGATGAATTTCAAGACACTGATCCCCTACAGATGGATATTGTGCTTGCGCTCTCTCATGAAAACAAATTATTTATTGTCGGCGATCCAAAACAATCTATTTATAGATTCAGACGCGCTGATATTGAAATGTATAAAGAAATAAAAACAAGCTATTTTACCCAAGATTCGATACTTGCCATTCGACAAAATTTCCGATCAGTTTCATCAATTATTGATTTTATTAATCGAATTTTTGGCGAAAAAATGAAGTTAGACTATATCCCGCTCGTTGCGTCCCTTGAACTCAAAAGTTTTCGAGAAGAATCGATTATGATCATCGAAACCCCTGCCCTTCCAGCCACTCTACAACGAAAAGAAGAAGCAAAAAAAATATCCTCGATAATAAAAAAACTTAACAAAGAAGAAAATATTGCTTTAGATGATATTGGTGTCATCTTCCCTCAAACCTCTGATATTTTTATTTATCAAGATACATTTCGTACAGAAAATATTCCCGTCCGTTTTCTTGAAAAGGAATTTTATGCCCGTGATGAAATAAAAGGCATTACGAATGTACTAACGCTCTTTAAAAATCCTGCTGATAAAATTGCACTCGTAGCAACATTAAAAAGCGATCTTTTTGGATGTATTGATAAAGAAATACTTTTGTTAGAAAATAATAGGGAATGGGCATCATTTCTCGATGCTCCGCTATTTTCAAATCCTCATCTTGCCGATGTCTTTGTGCTCCTCAAAAAATTATACGCGATAAAAGATACATGCTCTGTCCCTCAGTTTTTACGAAAAATATATGATGAGACAAACATTCATTCGGCGTATCTTTCCAATGAATTTCAAAAGAAGAAGGCATACAACATTGAAAAGCTTATTCGCAAAGCCTATGTGCTTAATTCCTATGAACCGTTAACGCTCTCTGAATTTACTGATTGGCTTATCAATACAAAGCTCTATGCCTTTGATGAAATTTCACTCGATGAAGAAATACAGAATGCCGTTCGTTTTCTCACAATTCATAAAGCAAAAGGCCTTGAATTCAAAGTTGTTATTTTAGCAAATCTTTTTTCCGAAAGGCGTTATTCGCCTCGAATTATCATTGATCGCATACAAAAAAGCATGGCTCTAAAACTCGGTTCGCTCACAACATATAATTATGACAAAGCACTTCAATCTGAAAAGAAAAAAGACACCAATGAAATGATTCGCTTACTCTATGTAGCAATGACAAGGGCAAAAGAATTACTCGTGATTCCGTATGTTCAAAATAATGAGAGTTTGTATTATGAAATAATGAGAGATGAAATTGAAAAGCTTACCTTGCAAGAAGCGTAGCAACCTGCTGTTCAAGATGGCTTACTCTTTTTTCTAAAAGGATCATTGTTTGAGTATCAGAATTATTCTCTAAAGCTAATTTAATATCTTTAATCTCTTCTTCAATATGATTAAGTCGATCCTCGATACGAGAAAAATGTTCCTCTACGCGAGAGAATCTTTCCTCTATTGTCTGTTCGAGAGAACTCATTCGTTCTTGCAGGTTTTTTACTACAAACTTTAAAGCCTCTTGGTTTAATTCTAAGTTATCAAATTTCTTCTCAAGCCTATCAAAACGTGTATCATGATCATCGAGCTTATGATCAATAACCTCAAGTTTTTCAAAAATAATACGGTAGTCAGCCCGTATTGTTTCGAGAATAGCTGTAAAACTCGGAGGAATATGTTGATATGTTTCTTTCTTTGCTACTTGTTTCTTTTCTAATTTCTTTTTTATTTTCATATTAAACTCGAGTATTCCTTCTGATATTTTTTAAGTCAATAGCCAATCATCTAGCTTATTGAAACTATTTACTTTTATTATTCACAACCACAGCAATGAATAAATCAAAAAGTGCATTTCGTAGCTCTTCATTCGTAACGAGAGTTGTAACGACCGATTGCACAATAGGAGAATTTTTCGCAATATCTTTTAACGTCCTTGTCTTCATTGCTTCTTGTACTGTTTTCATCAATTCATCACTTGCAACAATCGCATCAATCATATCTTCTTGTAACGTTGTTTTTTCTAATGCTGCCTGAACTGCTTTAATTTCTTCTTCGTACTGGGAAGCTTTTATGAATAACGCACTCTCAGCTCCTTTTTGTTTTAAGGCAGCTTGTACTTCCGGATTCGAAAAAAATGCTTTCAAAATTTCAAAAACAAGCTCTTGGTTTTCCATAAGAGCCGTGACTATTTTCTCTTTTGTTTGAAGTGCCTTTTTCTCACCGGCAAATCCATGGGTACAAATTACTAAAGTAAAAACAAGGAAAATAACGTTCATTTTCTTCATACAAAATCTCCTGTAAATTAATTGTTAAGACTACTGCTGAAGAAAATGCAAAGATTGTGCCAATTTTTATAGATGAATTAAGGCTTTGAAATGAAAAAGAGATTTGTTATTTTTTTAAATTACGCTTTAAAGAATTTGTTGAGAATATACCCATTTTGTATTGATGAGATGGCAAATTATTCAATCAATATCTCAAAAGAATTATTGACTATTTGCATTTATTTAAGTATATAGTTTAAATAATGAAGAAACCTCGACTTTATATAATTTATATTTCTCTTTTTATATTCCACAATGTATCAACTGCCCATGCGCAAAAATGTGGAATAATTTTTAAAGATGTACGAGATGGACTTGAACTCATCTCGCATTTTACTACAATGATCGATGATCATTGGGCTTCTGATGGGTATCATTCGAGTAGCTATAGCGATTATTTTAAGGAATTACTCCCCGAAGGGAGCATTAGTGATCCTTTGTTCAGAATTAATAAATCTCAGAATAGCCCTTTTCTTTTACCTGTTCCGAGAAGAAAATTGTAAAATTCAAGACTTACTTCGCCACATGCGTTGCGTGGCCATAAAATACTTCGGCACATTCCATGAGAGTTTCGGAAAGGGTTGGATGAGGA
>CAZRKD010000010.1:0-15587 GCA_964600515.1 uncultured bacterium | reverse complement strand
TGCATTCTTTGCTTCTTCAGTTGGATAAAAATTGAGATCAATAACATTATCGAGAATGCGCATTGCGGTTTCAACGGTTTCTTTCAAAAGATTTGAATTCATTTTTCCATCATGAATATGGCGACCGAGATTAATTGATCCTAGATTACACACCGCTGTTTCTGAATGAGACGTATTAAGCGTAATTTCCGTGCATAAGTTTGAATTATGAATAACACCCATATGGTCTTGCGGCGATCGAATATTGCATGCATCTTTAAACGTGATCCATGGATGTCCCGTCTCAAAAAGCATAGAGAGCATTTTTTTCCATAAATCACGAGCCCTTACTTTTTTTGTAATAGTCAATTTCCCTTTGGCTGCTTTTTTTTCATACTCTTCATAGATACGTTCAAATTCTTTGCCATAGGTATCATGAAGCTCGGGAGTTTCATGAGGAGAAAAGAGAGTCCATTCTCCATCTTGTATAACTCGTTTCATAAAAAGATCAGGAACCCAATTGGCGGTATTCATGTCGTGGGTTCGACGGCGGTCATCGCCCGTGTTTTTTCGGAGCTCCAAAAAGTCTTCGATGTCAAAGTGCCAGGTTTCAAGATAGACGCATGTTGCGCCTCGCCGACGACCGCTACGATTAATTGCAACGGTTGTGTCATTGGCAATTTTTAAAAATGGAATAACTCCTTGAGATTCAACGCCCGTGCCTTTGATAAATGAACCCGTTGCACGAATATTGGTCCAATCAGTTCCAATGCCGCCTGACCATTTTGAAAGCTGTGCATTGTCACCAACGACTTTAAAAATATGGGTAAGCGAATCATCAACCGTATTCAAATAACATGATGAGAGTTGTGGATGCAATGTTCCCGCATGAAAGAGCGTTGGTGTTGACGGCAAATAACGAAGCGTACTCATGAGTTCATAAAATTTAATTGCCCAGCTTTCTTTTTTTTCTTCATTTAACGCCAAGCCCATTGCAACACGCATCCAAAATATTTGAGGGGTTTCTAAAATTTTATTTGTTTTTGGATCAGTGAGAAAATAGCGATCATAGAGTGTTTGAAGGCCTAAATATTTTAAATCATCATCGCGTGATGGTTCAAGCACCGCAGACAGTTGCCACAGATTAAATGTTAAGAGTCGTTTATCGAGTTTTCCCATTTCAACGCCTTTTTCTATCGTATCAACAAACATCTGGCGATATTGCTGATACAGGCGTTCATAATCCATAGTATCACGGCCGAGCGTTTCTTTGTACATAATGTTGAGTAAGAGCCGTGCTGCTACAGTTGAATATGCAGGATCTTTTTCAATAAACGATCGCGCTGCCATCATAAGTGCTCGGTCAATCTCAGTAGACGTTATGCCATCGTAGAGCTCTGCCTGACATTGAATAACAATGGCATTGAGATCGACAATATTTTCGATGTCTTTGGCGGCAAATGAAATTGATTTGCGAAGTTTTTCTAGTGAAAATTTTTCTTTTTCTCCTGATCGTTTGGTAACGACAAGATTATTTCGTTCAATTTTTTTAAGCGTTTTTTTCTTGGTTTCGATACGGTCTTTACTGTGCTCATACCTATAGAGAATATAGGCTTTTGCAACATCGTAATAGCCTTTTTGCATGATGGTTTTTTCAACCATATCTTGGATATTTTCTACCGATGGTGTCCCTCCATTAAATGCCCGTTCAGCTGCTTCAAGAGCAGTGTGGGTAATCTCATTTAATATTCCATCATCAATGCTCCCCATAGTCGCCGCAAAGGCTTTTCCCGCAGCGTCTTTAATTTTCTCAGGCTTAAAATCGACAACTTGTCCATTTCGTTTTTTGATTTTTGTTAGCATATGTTTCTCATATCATAGATAGTGTTTTTAAGTAAGAAATTCTAAAAAGAAATGTATATAATACAAAATCCTAAGTCAAACGATTGTCGATTAAATCCATGTAATTTTTGTATGACATTTTGTATGGAGAAAAATTCGTAATTTATTGCCCAATTTTTATGCAAATGTACGTATCTATTTGTGATTGTTCATAAATCTCAATTATGTATTCTTGGCATAAAACATGCATAGTAAAAATAGTGAATAAACATTAATTTTTAGGAGGTTTCTATGCAACGTTTAGTGAAACAGGTGATTTTTACATTTCTTGTGTTACTGTCTCTTTCAACGCTTGGATTGGCAAAAAAAGAACTTTTAGGGAAGTTGAATCTTAACACTGCTACCGAAAAAGAATTGAGCCAATTGCCTTTTATTGGCGAGAAAAAAGCTAAAGCAATTGTTGAACTCAGAAAGCAAAAGCCATTGCAATCATTAGAAGAAATTGAAAAGGTTCAAGGCGTAAGTAAAAAAATAATTACGGCCCTCGAACCTCATGTAAAATTTAGTGGCGAGTCGGATCTCAAAGTAGTGAATGTGAAGAAGAAGTAAAACCAAAGTTCCTGGTTCACGGTTCAACACGTACGTATTTTTATGTGCATGAAAAGGAATGATTAGATCGGCAATGATTGTTTGACAATAAATCTTTGCCGATCTAATATATAACCATGTTTTATGGAAGAACCTACGAACTTTCTGCTATAAAAAAGGCAATAGAATCGGGAAAGCCTGAGCTTGGCATTATCTATGGAAGGCGTCGTATTGGTAAAAGTGAACTGCTGAAAAAATTAATAAAAAGAAAAGGAGATCTTTATTTTGAAGGGTTACAAAGTGCAAGAACTCCTAAACAAATAGCGCATTTTTTAGATCAATTGTCAAAACAGACATATTCTCCAAGAATCTTAGCAAAAGATTGGAGCGAGGCTTTTGATGCGCTTACACATTATATACACAAGGGAAAACATTATATTGTCTTTGATGAATTTCCCCTCCACGTTTGTTTGGGAAGGGAGAAAAAACACGAAAAATAGTTTTGTGGGATGAATTCTTGAAATTTTATTTTACTTATATAGAACCCCACAAAGCAGTCATTGATCTCCAAACAAAAAGTGGTCTCTTTTCGCAACTTGTTTCAAAAAGTTTTGATATTTACTGCGGGTTAGCGTTTGAACGTTTATGTATGAAAAATCTATCAACACTTCTATCTCATCTTTATCTCGAGACGAATGAAATAATAAATTTTGGTCCATTCTTTCGACAGCCGAATAGAAAAAACAATGAGCATAATGGATTATAAATCGATATAGTAGTCCAAAGAAGAGGTCACATCCTTACGGTTATTGAATGCAAATATCAATCAGCACCTATTGGAACATCAGTAATAAATGATCTGGAAAATAAGATTGCGCTCTTAAAAATGCCTAAGCACTATACTATAGAGAAAGTTCTTATATCTGCATCAGAGGTTACGAAAGAATTAAATCAAAAAAAATACTTTCATCAAATTTTGGGTTTAGACTGTATCTTTGAAACCTCAAAGGTGATCTGATGAATAACTCAAAATTAATTACTGCATGAAAGTAATTCTTCCAAGTTTTAAAAAATCTAGATTTATATTCTATGACATGCGATATTTTTGTTTCATGGAAAAACACTACAACCACATTCCCTATACCTTAAGTGAACAAGAGCACAAGTATGGAAATAATATCCATCTTATTTCTGATCCGGTGTTAATCACTCTTCTTGCGCGGCTTTGTAGTCAAGAAACAATCCAGCCGCAGATTAATGAACTGGCCTCGCGGCTCTATGAATCGTTGGTTGAAATAGTTATAAACTGCGAATTTCCAAAAAAGAACGTACACATTGAAACACGAATGCATGCTGTTAATAGAGAAGGCGTATACGTCGGTGAAATTATTGATCCAGACACAAAAGTAGTTGTTGTTGATTTAGCTCGTGCGGGAATGTTGCCGTCGCTCGTGAGCTACAATTATTTAAATACAATTATGAACCCACATCATGTTCGCCAAGATCATATTTTTATCAATCGCGAGACCGATACAAAAGAACATGTTATTGGGACCAAGATGTCAGGCTGTAAAATTGGTGGAAGTGTTAACGATAGTATTATCATTTTCCCTGATCCCATGGGTGCGACGGGAAGTTCAATGAGCGCTGCAATTTCAATGTATAAAAATAAAATTGGTGGCGCATATAAAAAATTAATTGCGCTCAATTTAATTATTACACCTGAATATATTAAACGAATGAAAGAAGAATATCCTGATTTACAAATCTATGCTCTGCGACTCGATCGAGGATTGAGCCCAAAAGAGATATTTGATACAATTCCGGGAACATATATTGATAAAGAAAAAGGACTTAATGATAAACAATATATTGTCCCCGGAGGTGGCGGCTTTGGGGAAATTATGAATAATAGCTTTGTGTGATTGTACAGGAGAGAAGGGAGACCTATTTCAAAAAAAATATATGATTTAAGTTTGCTTCCTCCCTCTAAAAAACTTCACTGAGCAAACTAAATCATATATTTTTTTTGAAATAGGTCTCCCTTCTCTTAGCAATAAGTAAATAATTATGGAAAAACCAAGAATTTTAATTACAAAAGAACAGATTCAAAAACGCGTAGAAGCGCTCGGTAAAGAAATTACCCATGATTATGCAGGAAAAACAGTTACCATTATTGGTGTGCTTAAAGGCTCTGTTGTATTTCTCGCTGATTTAATTCGTCATATTAATTTACCGCTCTTTATAGATTTTATTGAAGTTTCAAGTTATGGAGATGGCACAAAATCATCAGGCGTCGTGAAAATTATCAAAGATCTTTCTCATTCGATTGAAGGCCATGATGTTTTAATCGTTGAAGATATTATTGATACTGGTCTTACCATGGAATATTTATTGAAGGACCTTCGAAATAAAAAACCAAATTCCCTCAAGGTTTGTACATTCCTTGAAAAGCCGATTAATACGAAAAATAAAATTGAAATTGATTATAAAGGATTTACTATCGAAGATAAATTTGTTATAGGTTATGGCCTTGACCATAAAGGTTTTATGAGAAACTTGGATTATATAGGTTATATTGAAATAGAGGAGAATGTATGGAAAAAATAATGATTCATACCGATCGAGCACCTCGGCCAATTGGGCCATACTCACAGGCAATTAAGTTTGGTAAATTTCTCTTTACCTCAGGACAACTCGCCATTGATCCCACGACAAATCAACTCGTAAACGGTTCTATAGAAGCACAAACGCGACGAGTTCTTGATAATATCAAAGAAATCCTCGAGGCAACAAAAAGCTCACTCAAAGAAGTGATCAAAGTAACGGTATTTTTGAAAAACATGAATGATTATCAAAAATTCAATGAAGTCTATTCGCTCTATTTTGAAGATTCTAAGCCAGCGCGAAGCTGCGTTGAAGTATCGAATTTGCCTCTAGGCGCAGCTGTAGAAATCGAAGTCATCGCGATATCGCATTGAGGAACAAAAGAATATGAAGTTATCCGTGAACCTAAACCAATCTTTTTTGGGACAACTTTTTGTAAGCATATCGCAATCTTGAATCATTGTTTAGAAGAACATAGAGTTCATGGGGTATTAAAAAATGATTATGAATTTTGGATTACAAGAAGTTCCATTAGATAATTGTCCAGACGATTTCAACCCACACCAAGAGAATTCCGATGAAGATGGAGTTGATGATGGATATGATAATTGTTTAGGTCTAAAAAATCCGGATCAAGATAATATTGATGGCGATAGTCATGGAGATGCATGTGATAAAAATACTATTCTCGATTTCAATGATACGAATAATAAAAAGATTTGTTTAGAGGTCTATCAGCAGTACTCAGAAATGAAGAAAGACACAGCTCTTATTTTTAGTTGTTAAAGAGAAACTCCATTATGGAAACTTTCAAAATGTCTTGATACTCCAGCCTCTCAAAAATTGCTTGATTTAATCGAATCAGATTACAATAGCGCTGCACAAGATATCAGTACTATTTGTAAACCAGTGCTCGATCCAAACAAAAGCCAGTAGAAATTCTCAATTTACATCATTTTTACTTTTCCCTATACTCCATTTTCATGACCCTACATCGATTTTTTATAGACCCAATCGAAATACATAATCAAAAAATAGAGCTTACAAATCGAGATTTATTCCATCGACTTCTTGTTACGAGAATTTCACAAGGAGAAGAGGTCGAATTATTTAATGAGCGTGAAGCATATGGAGCTAAGCTCCAAGAAATAAATAAACGAAAGGCAATTTTTACTATTCTCAAGAAGAACGAGGTTCTCCGTGAAGGCAAGCCAAAGCTTTTTCTTATTCAGTCGATACTGAAAGGCGATGCCATGGATGATGTAATTGAGAAGACAACAGAGCTTGGCATTTCAGGAATTATTCCCTGTATTACTAATCGAGTTGTTCCACGTATTGGAAATAATAAAGCAAAGTGCGAACGTTGGCAAAAGCTCGTTTTGTCTGCCGTTATTCGATCTGATCGCTATGCAATTCCAAGGATTCATGATATCGTCAGCCTTGAGGTATTAGACGAATCAATCATATCAATCGCTCGAGCTCAGGGAATCAATAAAATATTTAAAGTATTGTTATATGAAAACGAAAAAGAAATTAAACTATCGTCGGCACTTACCAATAAAATATATGAGGCAGTTTTTCTTATGGTTGGTCCTGAAGGAGGATTTGAAGACTCTGAAGTAAAGGCTTTGGAATCTATCGGTTTTGTTTCTACGCAATTTTCTGAACGAGTTCTCACTGCAGATGTCGCAGCTATTGGAGCGACTGCTTTAACACAGTATCTGATTGGAAAATTATAGAATTATAGAAACTTACTATTTATATATTATTGGCTAAGAGAGGTAAAGAGCTTTGCAGCATAACCTTTAACATTTTACTTTCCCCTTGCCTTTGGAGATGCTTTTGAGCATATATAGTGCCATGAATAAGAATAGAGTAGTCGTTGCCATGAGTGGTGGCGTTGATAGTGCTACAGCAGCATATTTGTTAAAAGCAGAAGGCTATGATGTCATTGGCATTAATATGAAGCTTTCGGATGCCGAAAGTAAAACTCATCGTTCATGTTGCTCTCTCGAGCACAACATCGATGCGGAGCGGTTTTGCGAAAAACTTGGAATTCCATTTTATGTTCTCAATTTAAAAGATACATTTCAAAAAGAAGTTATTGATTACTTTGTCGATAGCTATCTCAATGCTCGAACGCCGAATCCCTGCGTTATGTGTAATGATAAATTAAAATTTAGTACACTCTTAGATTATGCGGGGAAGCTCGATGCCTATTATGTAGCTACCGGGCATTATATTAAAAAGAAATATGAAAACGGAGTCTATAATTTATATAAGGCAAAAGATTTAGATAAAGATCAGACGTATTTTTTATTTGGCTTAACTCAAGCAAAACTTGAGCATATTCTTTTTCCACTCGGGGATTATACAAAAGATGAAATTAGAAACATTGCTCAAAAAATCGACACAAAAATTTCACAAAAGCCCGAAAGCCAAGAAATTTGCTTTATTCCTGATAATAACTACAGTGGCTTCATTAAAAAAGTTGTACGCGATTTACCGAAAGAAGGAAACATTGTGAATACTCGTGGAGAGCATATTGGGAAACATGAGGGCATTCATAATTATACTATTGGACAGCGTAAGGGTTTAGGTGTTGCGAGTAATGAGCCTTTATATGTGACGGAAATTAATAAAGAAAAAAATGAAGTTCACGTTGGGAAAAAAGAAGATGTTTTACGTGATAGCTTTACGGCATTTAATTGTAATTGGATCAATAATATTCCCTTAAACTTTACTGCCAAAGTTCGCATTCGATATCGCCACACTGAAGATAAAGCCGAGATTAAACTTTCAGATGATAAACAAAAGGCATACGTAAAGTTTATCACTCCTCAACCTTCTATTACTCCCGGTCAAGTCGCCGTTGTGTATAATGATAACCAAATGCTTGGAGGGGGCTTCATTGAATAAACGGTTTACTCTCTCTATTTAGTTTAGTATAAATTGGAAATTCAATAAACCAATTATATATGTTACGCTTTATGAATTTTTTGAATTTAAACAAGTCATCGTTAGAAAAAGAACACCGTATTCACATTAAAAAATTCGAGAAAGAAATTGCATTTAGATTTAAAGATAAAAACCATATTTTTAAAGCATTGATCCATCCTTCATTTGCTAATGAACATAGCGATACGATATTTTTTAATAACCAACGCTATGAATTTTTAGGTGATGCTGTTTTGGATTTAGTCATCAGTGATAAACTCATCGATGATTATCCAGGAATGGATGAAGGGCAACTTTCAAAGCTACGCGCAAATATGGTGAGCGAAGAAGGGCTTATGCGAATTGCAACACTGATTAATCTTCGTGATTATGTTCTTTTGGGTAAAGGCGAAGAAAATTCAGGGGGAAGAAATAAATCATCGATTATTTCAGATTGCTTTGAAGCTGTCATTGCAGCGGCGTATCTGGATCGCGGACTTCATCCAACAAAAAAAATGATTTATCGATTTTTTAAGGTTTATTTTGATGAGATTGCTGAAGTAAATATTCATAAGGACGTTGAGTTTGATTTTAAGTCAAAGCTACAGGAATTGATTCAGCGGTTACGAAAAACTACGCCACTATATAAAATTGTAACTGAAGAAGGGCCGGATCATAATAAAATATTTACTGCAGAAGTCTTGATTAATGGAGTAAGAATTACTACAGGTAAGGGCAAAAGTAAGAAAGAAGCGGAACAACAAGCCGCTAAAGATGCATTGACACTTATTAATTAGCTGTAGGGGTAGGTCTTGCGCCTGCCCTCTGAGGGCGACCACAAGAGTCGCCCCTACAAATTTGAAGGAGGTTTAGTATGGCATATATTGTAATGGATAACTGCCAAGGATGTCGATTTACCGATTGTGTTACGGTTTGTCCGGTTGATTGTTTTTATGGTGATGATACCATGCTTTATATTCATCCCGATGAATGTATTGATTGTGGGTTATGCGTTCCCGAATGTCCGGTTGAAGCTATTTTCCCAGAAGATGAGCTTCCGGAGGATAAAAAGGAATGGATAAAAATCAATGAAGATAAATCAACCTCAGGGACTTTGAAGCAAGTTACCGAAAAAGAACCGCCTCTTCCCGGCGCTGAAGCGAAGAAAAAACAACTCGGAAAATAGATATCATTGTTTCAAATTTAGAGAAAGCATATTGCAAAAGAGTAAGCCTTGATCGATTGCATCATCAAGAGCAACATGGCTTTTTCGAGTCGAATCAAACCAATTTTTTGGCATAATCTTTTTACGGATTTTGTTGAAATCTATTTTAAGCATGGACATTGCATAGGTCTTGATATCAACTGCAGAAAATGAAAAAGGACTCTCACCCGCAAATTTCATTATATACCAATAGACAAACATAAAATCGAATGTTACGGGATACCCAACAAAAACAGGCTTTCCAGGAATTCTTTTTAGCCAAGCGACGTATTCTTTCATTGCTGATTCTGGATCCTGTGTATTTTTCTGACATTCTTCCCATGCCTTTGGTTGCGTTGTCCACCATTTCATTGTGTCAGGATCTTGTATTGCGCCGGGAAGAGGCTTGAGGTTTGCAGTAAAAGTTCCGATGAGCGTTTTATCTCGTTTAAATGCTGCCGATCCAAATGAGAGCATAGAATAGGGTCCCGGAATAGGCCCATCAGCTTCAATATCAGTACTTATGTAAATTTCTTCTGACATAAATTATATATTGTAGGGACAAGTGCATGGTAAGTCAAAGAAAAGGCTTGGATTATCTGGCACGACAAGAAGAGGATTGACATGAGCAGTTTGAACTGTGCTAAAAAGAAATCAATTAGGAGGTGATCTATGATATTTTATTTTCTATCTTTTTTATTTCTTATCGTTAACTTCAATTCATACTCTACGGAGAAAAGTATGGAAAAAATAACTCTTAAGAGCAGTGCATTTAAAGAGGGGAAATTTATTCCAAAGCAATATACCTGTGATGACAAAGCAAAAAATATTTCTCCTCCTCTTTCATGGATAGGTATTCCCAAAGAAACAAAAAGCATTGCAATTATTATGGATGATCCTGATGCGCCGATAACTCAGCCATTTGTGCATTGGGTAATTTACAATATTCCAGCATCTATGAATAAACTCAAAGAAGGAATAGAGAAAAAAGAAATGCTCGAAAATGAGATACGACAGGGAATAAATAATTTTTCACGTTTTGGTTATGGAGGACCTTGTCCACCGAGTGGGATCCATCGTTATTTCTTCAAAATATTTGCCCTCGATACACCTCTCGAACTTTCGGGAGAAGTTACTAAAGATGATCTTTTTAAAGAGATGAAACCCCATATCATTGCGCAAGGGCGTCTCATGGGAAAGTATGAGCGAGTTCGTTGACATTTGTTAAAGCAAAGAATACAAAAATCTAGTTTCGGTTACAAACCACATATTAATGAGGAGCGAATCATATGAAGTTAGAAACCGTACGAAAATTAGTCATCAGAGATAATTTAGAAAATACCTATAGCGATGTTTATTCGCAGGAAGTGCTTACTGCTTTAGAGAAGCTTGCGATTTATAATGATGACCGAGTAACAATTATTGAAAAGCGAATGCAACGAAG
Source organism: uncultured bacterium (assembly GCA_964600515.1). Taxonomy (GTDB): domain Bacteria; phylum Bdellovibrionota_F; class JAHFAK01; order JAHFAK01; family JAHFAK01; genus JAHFAK01. The sequence goes on along the minus strand of CAZRKD010000010.1, from coordinate 4,986 downwards.
AAGAGCACGCATTCACCATAAAGAGCATATTCAGTTTTTAAATCCACATGATACTATTGCCCGGACGAGTATTGTAGTCAAAGATGCCCGTATCGGAAAATTTATCGGGGCAGAAATTCCTAAAGATTTGAAACGACAGTGGATTCAAGGAACAGGGCCAGCAGCAAAGCCACGAGATTCGATAGAAAAAAGTATCAGGAATGTTGCATATGCCCTTCTTTCAGGTGCTGATGGCTGGATGTTCGATGGTGAAGATGCCTTAGGGCAAGTTGATTCTATGTCTTTAGATAACCAGCGAAATCTCAAGCTTGCCATTGCTCATGATCCATTATTTTTAAAAGTGGCGGAAGAAGTATCTTCTGAAATGAATGAATGGGCTATGGGGTTTTTTGGTAAGAAAATAATTTCTGATTGGAAAAAGCAATTAGAGTTTACTACAAAAATATTTCGCGTACGCGGGCTTCATTTAGATGATCGTCATGTTCGTGATAATAATGGGATTGCGCTCTCGGCTTCTCTCGTTGATTTGGTACTCTACGTCGTTAATAACTATAAAGAATTACAAAGAAGAGATTCTTCCATTGTTCTCTATCTTCCCAAAATTCAAACAGCCGAAGAAGCTGCATTTTTTAATGAAATTATTACCGGACTTGAAGATCATCTTGGTTTAGCTATTGGCTCTATTAAAGTGTATGTTCTTATTGAACAACTTGAGACAACATTTCAGCTCATGGAAATCCGAGCAGCACTCACACAGCACTTTGTTGGATTTAATACGGGTCGATGGGATTACATCAATAGTGTCGCTGATGCACTTAGCTGGGATACATCTTTTATTAATCCTAACATCGAAGAAATTACAATGACGTATGGATATATGAAAACCTATGAAGATCGCGTTCGCCGTGCCGTCAATACTCCGGATATGAACGGCAAGTATGCACTCTGGCAAGGAGGCATGGAACCAAATATTCCTGTTGGTTCAAAAGAAGGTATTGCAACCAGTATGAAAAAAGCTGTAGCAGGGGCAGAGCGTGAGCTTGAAGCAGGGGCGAGTGGTAAATGGGTTGCCCATTGGAAAATGGTTCATATTGTTCGTCCTGTATGGGAAAAAAGAGGTAAAGATAATCAGATGGGAAAAAAATTCCCACCGCTAACCTACACCGATAAAGACAAAAATGAACTCATGAAACTTGAAGAAGCCCCTCGTACGATTCGTGGAGCACGTAATCTCATTAGTGTTGCCCTTCAATATGGCAATGCTTTTTTACGTGGATACCAAGCAGCTGCGCTAAAGCCAGCTGATTTTTTTAATACGAATGACATTCTCTATTTAATGGAAGATATGGCAACAGGCGAAATCCGCTTGTCTATTTTGTGGGAATGGATTCATAAAAACTCAAAATTTACTGATGCTGATCTCGAGACAAAAACTAAAAAAGGCGATGCGTTTACCTCTTCTTTATTCGAGCGTCTTCTTGCCCAGGAATTTGAAAAGCTGAAAGCTGCGAAAGATAAAGATGTTCATAATGATTCAAAAGAAACGACACTTCCTATCGCACGAGAAATCGTATTTCGGTATGTTACCGAAAAAATAAAATTTCCGTGGTATATCGATTTTCTCAATATCAATCTCAATAATCATGATGTAGCTCTAGCTCAAAAAAGAATAACGAACTTTATTGATACATTTACAAAGACTGGAAAGCGCATTACTGAGAATGTAGATTTTCACATGAGTCCGCTGAAAGAAATTGATACAATCGCGCTTACTGATACCTGTGAAAATGAAACACGGGCAACCCAAGAGTGGTTTCAAAGTTCTCGGTTTAGAGAAATTACACGCCTTTATAGTGCCCGACAAGTCGTTGAGCAGCAAGGACACATTCATAATGATTATACGATAGCGCGAAGAGCTGCAGAGAAGTTTTATAATCGATTACAAGAATTATTCGCAAGGCAAAAAGCAATGACTACATTTGGCCCCTATTCACCTGGGCAGGCAGTAACGATGAAGCGTATTGGCATTGAGGGAATTTATCTTGGCGGTTGGGCAACTTCAGCAAAGGGTTCGGTGACCGAAGATCCGGGTCCTGATCTCGCAAGTTATCCTCTCAGCCAAGTCCCTGACGAAGCAGCCATGCTTGTACGTGCACTTTTAACTGCTGATAAAAACCAAGCATTTTCACGTGCAAAGATGTCAGAGGAAGAGCGTAAGCGTACTCCGTATGTTGATTACACTCCCTGTATCATTGCCGATGCTGATACAGGGCATGGCGGCGAAACACATGTCCGCAATTTAATCCGCCGCTTTGTCGAAATAGGAGTTCCCGGCTATCACATTGAAGATCAAAAACCAGGAGTAAAAAAATGTGGGCATCAAGCAGGAAAAGTTTTGGTAGGTCAAGATGAACAAATTCGAAGGCTCAATGCTGCCCGGTTTCAACTCGATATTATGAAGGTTCCAGGAATCATTGTAGCACGCACTGATGCTGAGGCTGCAACATTGATCGATACAATTGCAGACGAACGAGATCATCCCTATATTTTAGGTGTAACGAATACTTCAATCCCAAGCTATAAAATTGCATATCTTACGGTACTGAAAACACTCTATGAAAAGGGTTTTCATGAACTAAATGGTCATTTACTCTATCGAATATCTGATAACGCATACCAAGAAGCTCATACATGGTTAACTCGTGTAAAACTTATTTCTTTTATTGATGGCGTGCTTCTTCAAAATAAAGCTGCAGATAGTATCTTTGATACGGTCGTGAATCAGTTTATTGATACATGGCAAAAAGAAGCAAAGCTTAAGACTTTTACAGAAGCAGTTGCAGAAATAATGGAACATCAGATGCGAGATGGATTTACATTTGAATTATCAGTTCATGAGTGGAAGAATTTTGCACAAAAAGTTTCATTAGCTGAAAGCCATGAAAAAGCAAAATCATTAGGAATCGATAGCGAATGGGATCCTGAGCTTGCAAGAACTCCAGAAGGATATTATCAGATTCAAGGTGGCATTGATTATGCAATTACAAAATCACTTGCTGCTGCGCCTTTTGCTGATCTTTTATGGATGGAAACAAAAACTGCCAACTTAGAAGATGCGAAGAAATTTTCCGAAGCGATTCATAAAGTGTACCCACACAAGATGCTTGCATATAATTTATCTCCTTCATTTAATTGGGATACAACAGGAATGAGCGATGACGAAATAAAGAATTTTCCCCAAGAGCTTGGTAAACTTGGGTATGTTTTTAACTTCATTACCTATGGTGGGCATCAAATCGATGGGTTAGCGGGGGAAGAATTTGCGACCGCCTTAAAAGAAGACGGCATGCTTGCTCTAGCACGCCTCCAGAGAAAATTACGTCTTATTAATTCTTCCTACAAAACGCCACAGAGTCATGTAGGAGGCCCACGCCTTGATAGTGCACTTATGGCATGCTCGGGCAGAACAGCAACAACAAAAGCAATGGGGATTGGATCAACACATCATCAACATCTCGTACAAACTGAAGTTTCTCCAAAAATACTCGAAGAGTGGCTCTCTGCTTGGGCACAAGAATATGATTACGTGGGTGAATTACGCGTACAACTACGCCCTCACACTGCTGGTTCTGATCTTCTCGAATTAGATGTGCTTGATTCAGCTTCTACAAAAATAGCCAGTGTTATTTTTGCTTCAATACATGATAGACGCAAAAAAAGCATTTTATCGATTCGCGATCAAAATACATTTCTCGAAACATTTCGGCAAAAGCGCTTAATGACCTTGCTCCATCTTTTTCTTATTCATCGCTATAAAGCATCTTCGGTTCATTATGTAAGTCCAACTGATGATAATGAGAAACAAACAAAAAAGATGAAAGAACTCGGTATTTATAAAGATGTTAATCTTGAAATCGGAGATATTATTGTAGCAAATGTTCATTCCGAACGCATTACCGAGCTCATGAATCCTGACAAAGAAGAACTTTCAAATCTCATTACTAAAAAAGATTCTGAAACAAAATTGCATAAATCAAAAGTTACGCGTCCCGAAGGAGAAGGTGCTCATTCTCATCGGAATAGATAAGGATAAATTTCTTGCATGATCAAAATACGGAATATCTTTAAGCTATGAATAAACAAACCAGAAAAATAGCTATGGCCGAATTATTAATGTGACATCACAGCTTGGCCAACTTTCTTCTATGGATATAGGATGGGTAGCCTATCGCATTTCCAAAACAGCTTTGAATGCGGTTACACGAATCTTTGCACATGAAGTTCAAGGCAAAAATATTCTTATTAACTCTGTTCATCCTGGCTGGGTAAAAACAGACATGGACGGACCAACGGTTCCTAAGAGCATCGAAGAAGGAGTTGAAACAATGATATGGGCTGCCACACTTCCTGATAGTGGACCTCCAGGGCAATTCTTGAGAGATAAGCAAGTTATTGAGTGGTAAAGTATACCCTTGATATAATACTTTAAGTATGATACTTTAAGTATCATGAAGCAATTTGTATTTGATCAGCTCGTTGATCGCGAAAATCTATGTAATTTGAAAAAAGAGCAAGCACTTATCCATAAGCAAATTAAAAAAAATGCAAAGATTATACTCTATGCTCCTCGGAATTATGGGAAAACATCGTTAATTAAAAATATTATTATCGATGATTTTAGAAAAGAACATAAAAATTCATTTGTTTTCTTTGCTGACTTGATGGAAGTCAAAGATATGTCTTCGATTCAGGATCGATTGCGTATCTCATTTGAGCAGTCATGTGAGCATTCATTTCCCATAAAGACATTTATTGCTAAAATTAAGGATTTACTGGCATCAGTTCGGCCTGAAATTAGCTTCGATCCATTAACTAATTTTCCGACTATCTCCATTAAAGCAGATCATGGAAAACATAAAAATTCGATTCAATATATTTTCAAGCTTATTAATGCCTGCTCTGAAAGAAAGGTATCCGACAGTCTGA
>CAZRKD010000009.1:0-15685 GCA_964600515.1 uncultured bacterium | reverse complement strand
ATTGTATCGCCCACACAAAAAAATCATTTTTCAATGGTATCCTATCCGGGGTTACGCTGGTATAAAATGACGCTTCACGAATTTGAAACGTAACGGCATCAACACTGGCTTTAAAAAGTATATCTAAAAAAAACTTTGCCTTGTCTTCTGAACCATTGTGATTGTTGCCTATTTCCGCGATAAACATAGATCGGCTTTAATTTCAATAACGCAGGGCAGTAACAATGGCCGGTGGCAAAAAACTGAGTTCCCCATTTATATAAGATAAATTCCCATATATCATATTACCAGCAAGTTCGGCCACCATCAATAATAACGGTTGAGCCGGTCATGTAACTTGACGCATCGGATATTAAAAATAAAATCGCCGCTTTATATTCATCTGCCTTCGCCATTCTGCCCATAGGAATAAGATTCGTCAATTTCTTTACAAAATCGTCATCGTGATTAACACGGATGCCGCCGGGACAAAGCGCGTTAACGCGCACGCCTTTTTCTGCCCAATAGGTTGCCGCGTACTTGGTTAAACCAATAATACCGTGCTTTACTACAGAATACGTAACTGGCTTGGCCATCTGATCAACATCTGGCACACCATCTCTTTTATAAACCCTCTGGTCAGGAGCAATAATACCCAGATCAGATGAGATGTTAAGAATGACGCCTCCTCCGTGCTGGGACATATAGCTACCAAAAATCTGACTGCAAAAAAATGATCCCTTCAAGGTGACGGCGATATCGCTGTCCCACATATCTTCCGGAAAATTTTCAAATTGCGTCCAGCCGGCCTTATCCGGAGTTTTGTCTTTCAAAAGATTGTTTGCAGCGTTATTAATAAGAACATCAATCCGACCGCAGTCCTGAAGAATTGTTTCTTTAATCTTTTCCAAATCCGATTTATTGGTAATATCAACTTCATATCCCGCGACGTCGGTTTGATACGCCTCTCTTAATTCAGTTACGACGCTACGAATCCGCTCTTCATTAATATCCAATAAGACAGGCACACCGCCGGCGTCCAAAATGGCCTCGGCGTGCTTGCGGCCTAAAAAACCGGCACCGCCAGTAATAATACAAACTTTGCCGTTGAGTTTGAACTTGTCGAGTGTATTATGCATATTAGGATTTATATCAAATATTTCTGTATGTAGCCATTTACAAAATCACTGTAACCGCGGATAGTTTCTGATTCTTTACCATCTTCGCCTCGCGCCGCCTGTAAAATAAAGCTGCTTTGATACTGCGTTTCTTTTAGCGCCTGAAAAAGTTTATCGAAATTGGCGTTGCCGGTTCCTAGAGGTACCGTAGTGCCACCGAGCAATCGGTCTTTTATATGGACATTATGAACAAATTTTCCGAGGGTAGAAATTTCTTCATACGGGTCATAGCCAAGGCCAGAGCTATTGCCGCTGTCATAGTTGGCCTTTACAAAGGGGTGGCTAATATCCTCTAGAAGCTCTAAAAATGGCCCTGGAGGCAGGTCGGTTTCTAAGGTGATGGTAATTCCCTGTTCTTGCGCTACGGGGAGGGCGGGGGCAAGCGAGGCGATGAGCGTTTCTTTTTCGGATTCGGTTTTTATAGACGAGTTATCCACGAGAGGAATTTCTATGGTTTGTGCGCTAATCTGTTTGACGGCCTCAATCAATTTTTTTAAAATTTCAATATTGTCAAAACGCGTGGCTTCGTCAACTCTAAAAAATGGTCGCCGCATGAAAAAATCCGCACAGATGCTGTTAACTCTTACTCCGGTTTCTTGGATAAGCTCATTTATCCGTGCGCGTCCCGACTCTGTCCATAATGGATTTTGTTCAAAACGATCCAAATCAAAAATAAACTCAATTTCATTAAGGCCAATGCCAGCCGCGAGGCGAAACTCATTTTCCCAATTATCAAAAGGGAAAAACTGAATGCCTCTGCCAGCTGATGGTGTCAGCCTGCCTTGCATGATACCTAGTGAAAATGACATATCGTTTTATAAAAAACTTATACGATTTTACATTATTATTTATTGTAAAGGTTACCGCGTTATGCTACATTAGTCAACTCAATGTCAACATGCTTGATCACTAGACAAAACCATACCGCCTTAGCTATACTATTATTTGTTAGACAGTTGATTATAAAAAAAATATGAATAATCAAGTCCGAAAAATTTTGGCAATACTGCGCGCTCATTGGTTTATTGTAATTAGTGCGGCTATTATGGCTATCCTGGTTATGTCTCCAATTATTGTGTTTCCTTTTTTGGCGGGTACTGACTATCGGGGCATTAACATTGGCCATTCTTCTGAAGATGATTTTTTTTATTTCGCCCGCGGGAAAGAGGTGCTTGAGGGTCATGCCCTCGGGAACCCGTATTTTCGAGAAGGGAAAGACAGCCAGGCGATTCATCATAGCATTATTGAACAGCTGTTAGTGAGGCCGCTCGTGTGGCTTGGGGTGGAGAGCGGACATACCTTGGTAACCTACTATTACTTCGCCATGGGAATGGGAATTTTTCTGCTCATTGTGCTTATATATACCCTGGTATGGATGCTTTCCCACAACAAGCTCTTAGCGGCCACCGCGGCGCTGTGCGTGGTCGGGGGGCACTATTTTGTAGCGTATAACAAACTCAAGACCCCTTTCTCTAGTTTTAGTTTTGATCTCAACCCGTACCAGCGTCCAACCTTCCCCATTTGGAGTTCCGTGCCTTTTTTTATTTTTTTGAATTTCTTGGTTAAGGGCCTTAAAAGTCATTGGAAATATCTGTTGGCAGCAGGGGTGGTTTTTGGGGCTTTGTTTTATATATATTTTTTTGCCTGGTCATTCGCTCTGGCGCTTCTTGGCTGCCTGTGGTTGGTGGCTTTGGCGCGGCGAGATTATGCGGGAGTAAAAAAAATTACCGCCGTCGCGCTCCTTGGAATAGCAATTGGATTATATAACGTAATTACAATGTATCGGTTCAACGAATCAACGGCGGGCCGACTGTCGCTCTTTATGAGCCATCAGATAAAAAGTTACGCTCACTTTTATAAAATCAGTGGGTTATCAATGGTCATAGCCGCCCTTTTTGGCTGGTTTGTTTATAAACGAAGAAATGACCCCTACTGGCCACTCTGGTTAGCCATTATTTTAACAAGTTGGGTGGTCTTAAACACGCAGCTGATTACCGGCCGAGAGATCTTGGACTTTCATTATTCACGCTATTTCGTCTATCCACTTGTAATTATCATGGGGCTGTACATGCTGTGGTCACTTATCCAGAATCCGCGTTATCAGCGAATAATGCTCGTGGGCTTATTGATATTGATATATACTGACACCGCGGCGCGAGCGTATCGGGGAACGCGGGCAACCTTTGAGATAAAAAAATACGCCCAGCAGTATAGTCCAATCATTGACTATTTGAACACCCAGAAACCATCAGTTGTTTTAGGGTCTGACCTATTTTATTCTGATGTAGTTGTCGTGTATACGCAAAGCGACTTGCTGTGGAGCGAGATGGCGTATATGTACGTATTTCCGATGGAGCGGCTGGAAGATGTGATTAATGTGTACTATTATATGGATCTAGAGGGACGCAGAAATTTTACTAACTTTGTTTATGCCCTTAGAAAAAAACGTACTAGTGATGCCCCGCCAGTACGCTATCATCCTATCTATGAACTTTCAAGCTATACTATTAAAAATGAAGGAGTAAGCGAATTGAATCTCAGCCAAGTAAGTAATCTCTATAATTTGTATAGATATATTGAAGGCTATCGCCTTATCTTTCAATCCCCACTATACACTACCATAAAGACGCTAAACCAGCTGGAGGCCATAGTAACGGAGGCAGAGCGGAAAGAGGTAGTCACATCATTATCGAAACGCTTTCAGGAGGTGGCTACACCCATAAAGATTATGGATATATTAAAAAAATACGGAGTGCAGTATATTATATGGGACGCGGTCAGACAGCCGGAATGGGATTTGTCAACTTTGCCAGGACTCAAGGAACTGCTTGTTTCAAATAATATTCATCTGTATCAAGTAACATACTAATTTTCTATGGAAATTTTAGCACTAATTCCCGCTCGCGGCGGCTCGAAAAGCATTCCGCACAAAAATATTAAGCCACTTGGAGGAAAGCCTCTTATTGCGTGGTCTATAGAAACGGCTCGCAATAGCAAGGTAAACCGTGTGGTGGTGACGACTGATGATGAAGCAATTGCCGCAGTGGCAAAACAATACGGAGCCGATGTGCCTTTTTTACGCCCGCCTGAATTTGCCGCCGATACTACTGGAATGGATCCGGTTTTAAAACACGCTATTAGCTGGCTTAAAGAACATGAAAATTATATACCGGATGCTGTGGCGCTCTTGCTCCCGACGTGTCCCCTACGAAAGAGTAGTAATATCAACGAAGCGATTGATTTATTTGCCGAAAAAAGCAAACAAGGTACCGATTGTATTATTGGCGTCTCCGAAGCGATTGCCAACCACAACCCGGAATGGATGCTGAAATATGATGACGCGGATAGAGTAGTATTAGCGAATGGCGAGCCGTTTAGCGCAATGAAAAACCGGCGCCAGGAGCTGGGGCACTATTATTATCGCAATGAAATCATCTTTTTATTTAAAACCGAAGTGTTGTGGAACGCCCCGAATTTGCACGGCAACTCCCCTGCCCTCTACGTGGTTAAAGACTTGGCGTTTGACTTGGATATCAACACACCAGCCGACTGGAATTTTGCTGAGTTAATCTTTAAGTGGTTGAAGGAAAAAGGTAACTTGCCTAGCTAGACAGCTCATCTGAAATTAATTTTACCATATTAGCTATATTCCCCGCTACATCGAGCGGGGATATTTTTTTATGATAAGCATCGCGGAACGAATTGAGTATGACTTTCTGGAAACTGCCCAAATAGTTAATTATTTTTTGGTGATCAACGGTAAAACCGTTTTGAATGGCGTTAAGCGCCGCCTGGCAAGACGCGACGTCGCGAACATTAAATATGCCATGGCAATCACGATACCACCGATAGCCAAACGCGATTCCCGGCTTGCCGCGCAGAACTCCCTCCCAGGCAGCGGTTCCTTCCACTACGGCAATACTGTGTTGAATTAAAGTAAACGTATCAGTAGTGCTCGGTACCAGGCGAACATTTTTTAGGCGAGCAATTGCTTGATAATAACCTTCGTAACGGAAGCTAAAGAAGCTTAGTCCGCGAGGCTTCCATTGGAACGGATGCTCTTTTACATAGATAAGCCAACCAGACGGCAAACAATACGATAACATTTCGATCATCAGCAGTTGATCAACAAAAATACCGCCCAGCGGGCTCGTAGTGCATTCTGGTTGGTAATGTAGCGCGACATAAATATATCTTTTTGAAAAATCCGGCTTACTCTCAACGCTCTTGTACTCACCGGGCATATTTCCCTTACCTAAACGCAAAAATCGCTGTAGCACTACTTCAAGAAAGATATTATTTTTAATGCTTTTGATCACGGCCGCGGTTTTCAATTTAAGCACGTTTTTTGGGGAATAGCGCTTAAGTGTTTGCTTTATGATCTCTGGTGTTGATGATTGGGTGGGATCAGTTTGATTTTGATAATAGCGTTTAATATCTGGCTTAAAATTAACCACTGAAAAATTAATGCCCCGATCTTTCTCCAATTGTTTTTTCAAGACGGTCGAACCGATAGCATAGTCATTCATAACAAGGGCGTGGTCATACACGGCCGTATGCTCAAACATGATGACTTTTATGCCATAGAGTTGTGCCAAGCCATAGATCACTATATCGTAAATGGTGTGTGGAGCCGATGGCATGATGAAAGCTTCGGGATGGTATTTTTTAATTATACCGTCCCAATATTGGAGATAACGGTAATAGAGATGCTTCTTCTGATTTACCCCCATCCACTCATAGCGCTTTTCCATCATGGTTAGAAGTATTGATTCTGTTTCGTACAATTTCTTGATCAACGCCTCGCTCGGCGGCGGGAATAATGAATCATCAACCTGCGGTGAAGGCCGGCCAGCGCGCGCATCGTAATAATCATGAAAAATTGTTTCTGGGAACTCTTGCTTATTTACATGAACATTAAGCTCATACCCAGACCAATACACGATCTCATGCGACTCTTTGCGCAATTCTTTTACCACCTCCGTCATGCCAAATTCTTTACCACTCCATTCAATAAAAAATAATCGCATAAAGCTATTATCGTAAATTATATACTCTTGACAGATAAGTATCTTTACTAATCAATAGTTCATCCGGCGAGCCCTGCTCAAGTATTTTTCCACTGTCAATAACCAGTAATTTACTGGCCACCATCACAGTAGATAATCGGTGCGCTATAACTATGACGGTAATAGTGCCTTTTAGCGCATTAATAGTCTCCTGAATCAAAGATTCCGACTCACTGTCAAGAGCGCTGGTGGCCTCGTCCAAGATTAATACTTCAGGATTCCGTGCCAAGACGCGAGCCAAGATAACCCTTTGCCGCTGACCGCCGGACAGCTTTACCCCCCTCTCGCCTACAAGCGTATTAAATTTGTCAGGCAGCTGGTAAATAAACCCATAAATATTAGCCATCTTGGCCGCTCTTTCTATATCGACGTTGCTGATTTTATCATTATAGAATTTAATATTATTTTCAATGGTATCATTTATCAAGTATGAATCCTGCGAGACGTAACCGATTTTTGTTCTCCATTCGCTAAGCTTGATCGCATCAATCGGTTCGCCATCAATGAGAATCTCCCCCTTTTGCGGCTTAAAAAGACGCAATATTAAATCAGTAATCGTTGTTTTTCCTGATCCTGACGGGCCAATGATACCAGTCATTTCGCCTTTTTTTATGGAAAAACTAACATCAGACAAAATACCTTTCGTGGCAGTATACGCAAAATGTACATTTTTAAACTCCAGCTTGCTGACAAATGAAAAAGGCCTAGTACCCTGATCTGATTCTTGGCAGACGGCTGCTATTTTTTTATACGCCACAACTGCCCCCAAATAGGGGGCCACAAAACTGATTTTATGCAGTTTGATTTGCGCGATATCAATATTTGCAAATACTTTATTTATGGCATAAACAACAACCGCGAAAGAGGCGAAACTAAAGGCTGACATTTTATAAAAATAAGCGAAAATCGCGATAATCAAAACCAGGCCAAACGGTTGCAAGAGCGCGCTGATGATATTCTTAATAAACGTGGAACGCATGGTTAGAATCCGCACCCGTTCGAAGAATGAAAAACTGCGCGCTTCAACACCTTTCTCCAGAAACATTGATTTAATTGCCTTAATGCCAATCATGGCTTCCTCAACATAATGCGCTGAATCTTTATATAGCTCGGTTACCTCTTGTGATAGCGCCTTATTTTTTTGGAGTAGTGGCTTAATGCTAAAAAACATAATTATCCCAAAAATAACCGTCAAGAGGGCGATAACTGGCGAAATATTTAAAATTAGGAGCGTATAAATTGCCAAGTTTATTGAGGTAATTATAAATGAACTAATGTAGGCTAATAATGCCGAGCTATTGCTCACATCAGTATTCAAAATTTGACTCAAATAACCAACCTTTTGCCGGGAGAGATATTCCCAGTTGCTCTGTAGGACAGAGTGAAAAAGCTCCGTCTTGGTTTTTCTTTCATAGGTAGTGGTAATATAAGCGGCAATATGACTGGCGGTAAAGAGTAGAATTGATTTGGCGCAAAAAAGGGCAATAATAAATATGAGTAAGATCTTGAGGGTGAAAGGGATGTGAAAATAAACAAAAAATTTCTCAATATATTGAGAAATCACATCTGCCGATTCGGCCTTGCCTTTACTGGCAAACGAGAAGATGGGGATGATGGCGGTTATGCCAAAACCTTCCACGACGCCGCTCAAAAAACTTAAAATACCTAAAAGCAGAATCTGCCAACGATATGGCGTATACTCGGCTTTGAATAGTTTTAATAAATTCTGTATAGCTCCAAAATGCATACATCATACTGTATCAAAAGACACTGACTATCCTACTCGATCATAATAACGGAGTTTGGCACGAGCGGATTTTTCAGTTTCACTAATTTCTTTTTTTCCATCGCCCATAACAGCGTCGATTAATCGAATATCATTCACGAGTTTGCATAAATCAGCTATTGATATGGAGGCATTCTGATCCGACCCGTATAAAGGCTGGTTGAGCGTAATGTGCCGTTCAAGAGACGTGGCGCCGAGAACGCAAGCCATAAATGAAACTATCCGCCCTATTTCATGTCCGCTATAACCGATGTCACAATGATAGCGGTCTTTCAGGACTTGCATCATTTTTAAATTAGCCATTTCATTTTTCATTGGATAGGTGCTGTTACAATGCATCAACTCAAAAGGACAGTGAGCGTTCCTAAAAATTTCAACCGCTTTATCGATTTCTTCTAAGGTTGACATTCCGGTAGAAATAAATGTGTGCTTTCCTTCGGATGCAATCTCCCGTAATAAATCGAGGTGCCCCAACAATGCTGAGGCTACCTTATTGTATGGGCAGTTAAAAAAACGCATTTCTCGTTGACTTGGCGCATCCCAAGCAGAAAAGAACCACGGAATTTCTTTTTCCTTACAGTAGCGATCAATTTCCTTATACTCATCAAGTGAGAACTCCAGCCCTTCTTTTTGCTCGCGATTGGTTGTACCCCAAGGAGACACCCTTTCTTTAGCCAGCTCCTCTGGACTATAGACAATATCGATCGTACGCTTCTGAAATTTTACTGCGTCACACCCGGCCAATTGAGCGCCATCAATGAGCTGTTTCGCAATTTTTAAGTCGCCATTGTGATTGATGCCGATTTCGGCAATAATTTTTACTGGCATATATGCACTAGTTAATTGTTAATTCTTTGAAAATTTCTTATAATGGATGCCTTCGTCGGGGTCAAAAAAAAATTTTTCTAGCTGAAAACAAAGATAATGATAAATTGGTAAATGCAATTCTTGGACCCTGGGCGTTTCAATTTCCGGGACGTGGATAGAAATATCCGCGAGTGCCGAACAGGCATTGGGGATGGCGGCAGTGAAGAGAACAGATTTTAAACCCTTGGCTTTTGCTATTTTTAACCCTAAAATTATATTTTTTGACATCCCTGAAGTAGATAAAGCTACCACAATGTCATTTGGCTTTCCGTGCACCCAAATTTGCTGGGCAAAAATGTATTCTGGGTGAACGTCGTTGATAAATGCAGTAAGAAAAGAGTGCGCAATGCCCAATGACATGGCCGGCAGACCATTTTGCAGCATAGCTGGAACAATAGCACTATCTTCGGCAAAAGCCTTTCTTTCTTCCTGGTGAAGCAGGCGCTGTAGCTGCATGCCCTTTACCAGCTCCGCGCAGATATGCTCCGCATCGGCCGAAGATCCACCATTGCCCATGGCTAATAATTTTCCGCCATTTTTAAAAGACTCTACCATAAGATCCAGGGCACCATGAATACTGCCTCTGAGATCTTTTAGCTGTGGGTAACGTTTTACGATCTCGGACTCGAAAGTGTCTTCTCTTGAAAGCATAATCTATAGCCGTTATAAAGCAATAAAGGTAAGTATACCTTACTACGCTTTGCTCGTCAAGTAAACGATAAGCGATCTAAAAAATTTTCCTTCATAGAAAAATTATTATTCATTTCCCATTATTCCTTATATTTCAATTCCCATTCGCCATTTTTCTTCTGCCAAATCAACGGGTCGCGGAAAGAGTCAATCGTCTCCCAAAACTCTTTTTCTGTTAGATCAATATACTCCAAAAACTCCTGGAAGTACCGCTTGGGAAATTCCCCGTCAAAGCGGTTAATAAGCGTCGCCCCTTCCTCCTTGGTAATGTGACCATTCCTAATTTCCTGGGAGGCATCATACCGGGCTCGGCCGAACCCAAATTTGATATACGTTGTATAGTAGAAAAAGCCATCCGTTTTATCGTCAATACTGTTGTATTTGGAGTATGTCCCTTCGGTACGCATGGGATTCGCTTCAAAACCGGTGTTCTTAACAGCATAGTAAAAACATTCCTGGGGCACCCATTTAAGATAATACCCAAGATAATGAAATTCAATATTCTTTTCCGTAATAATACGTGGATCGATTGGGAGAAAGGAAGCGAGATCTCCGTAGGTCAAACCTTCCTTAAAATAATCTGCCAAAGATTTGCCACCGAGAAAAACCTGCTCGGGCGGATCACTCGGCTTGGCGTAATCGAGGCGATATCCCTTGTCGTCACCATCCTCTCCTCCTATAATAAATTTCTTCTGATTGACCGATGTCTTGTCTCCGTACTCCCCCTGATTCTCGCCGTAAAAAATGAGTTTGATATTAAATCGCGCCGCCATCTTGGGAGCGAAGGTCTTTTGCCCAAGAATAAATGGCTGAAACGGATGCAATAAATTCAAAAAAGCATTCCTGGTGAGCAAACGGTGAATCTTTCCATTGGGAGAAAATAAATAATTATCAAAACCGCCGATGTGAATCCAGTTCTGAAAATTTTTCCAGCCAATGTCGGTATACAAGTGCGGCGTCCAGGTTACGGTCAAAGGGTGCATGCCGTATTTGTATTTCAAAACATGCGAAGCGTAAGCGCTGTCCTTGCCTCCGCTACCGGGAATTAAACAATCATACGAACCGTCGTTTGACCGATACTGATCAAGAAGGGCCAGCAACTCCTTTTCGCGCGCCTCCCAATCAATTACCCCGTTACTGCGCGCCTCATAAAAACGGCAGGCGGCGCAAATGCCTTCCTCATCAAATTTAATATACTCATGCGGCATATCCGCCGTATGTTTAAATTCATTGCAAGAAATTGGCTGGGTATTTGCCGCCAAACATCGTTTGCAAAACATGATTTTTTCTGGAAGTCCGTATCGTGACATAGAACAAAGTTATTTATTAGCCTTCCTGGCTAAATTAACAAAATTTTTAATAATGTTTACCCCATCCTCGCCGCTCTTCTCGGGATGGAATTGACAGCCGTAGATCTGTCCTTTCTGTATAACTGAACAAAATTCGTAACCGCCATACTCGCAGAGCGCCAAGATATTATTTTCGTTCTTTGGCTTTAGCACGTACGAATGGACAAAATACATAGTAGCATTTTGCTTGAGAGTATCAAGAATTGTTCCACTCCACTGCTTGTGCGCTGGATATATTTTATTCCATCCGATATGAGGAATTTTAGCCCCTTTCAATTCAGGGAACTTTATAACCTCACCATCGATTATATTCAAACCCTCAAAAGTCCCAAATTCATGCCCCTGAGTTAACATAAGCTGAGCACCAAGACATATTCCCAAAAGTGGCTTTCCGGAATTCGCAAATTCCTTAACACCGGCTACCAGTCCACGCGCCCGCAAGCCTTTCATGCCCTCGTCAAACGCCCCAACGCCTGGGAGAACAGCCGCGTCAGCCGAATTCAATACGGATAATTCATCGGTTATGAAAACATTATCCGTAAAATGCTTCAACGCTTTGGATATACTATATAAATTACTTAAACCATAATCTATAATCGCTACTTTTGGGCTAGTATTCATACCAGGCGCACATTAATATTCTTACTCAAAAGGTCATTCTTAAGTTCTCGGATGGTACAATCACTATAATGAAACAATGAAGAAACGGCCACTGCGTCCGCGTGATCGCGGATAATAACTTGAGCTACCGATTCAAAAGAGCCAGCCCCGCCGTGCGCAATCACCGGAATTGGCGCCCATGACGTAATGGCCGACACTAACTCTGATTCATAGCCCTTTCTTGTTCCATCGCGATCAATCGAAGTGATAAGAATTTCTCCTACACCCAAACTAATCGCTTTTTTTGCCCACTCCACGGCATCAAGGCCAGTTCTCTCCCGGCCGCCGTCGGTATAGGCTTCCCATTTTTTTTCACCAATTTTTTTGGCTTCTATAAACAGCACGATACATTGCGAACCAAACACTCGAGCGGCCTCTGCCAAAAAGTTAGGATCTTTGGTGGCATAGGTGTTAATTGCTACCTTGTCGGCACCAACGCGCAACGCATTTTTGATATCCTGAATCGTGCGAATACCGCCACCAACGGTAAACGGAACAAAAATATCTCGAGCCACAGATTTTAATAATTCAAAATCAAAACTCCGTTGGTACAAACTGGCAACAATATCTAAATAAATTATTTCATCAGCGCCTTCACGATAATAACGATCCGCTAATTCTTTAGGATTACCGACAATTTTTAAGGCTTCCGTCTGAACCGGCTTTACCACATTGGGTCCTTTAATATGAAGCAACGGGATGATACGAATATTGTTCATAGATCTATTCTAACCCATTTCCAATTCATTAAAATGGCCCCGCTTATCTGAAGTCGTTTGCCACTTTTAAGTGTTTCTGTGTAGGTACTCATTTTATCTACCGACTCTTTGGGCAAATCAATTGGCATTTCAAAATCAACCACCTCCACATGTTTGGCTCCCAATGATTCAAGAAAACGTCGAAATCGAGGCAGACCATAGACATTCCGATGCTCTTCGGCCGGCGTGGTATTTACACCAGATTCACCTTTGTACATTTTGACTTTGGTTAAAAAATCAATATCACCATCATAGAAAAGAGAGCTGATAAAAATATGTTTCTTGGTAACTTTCGTCAATGCTTTTACAAAGTCCTCGTAGTAAGGCATCCAGGAAATCACCGCTCGAGACATCGTGATATCAAAGGCCTTGGGGTATTTTTTAGCCAAATCTTCAACATTGCCAACTTCAAAAGAAATATTGAGCAACTTACCAAAAAGTTTTTTAGCTTCTTTAATATACACTGGGGTCTGATCTACTCCGAGAAAGGTAGATTGCGGACTTAGTTGATTCAAAAAAAATAGGCTGTGTCCAATGCCACACCCGGCATCAAGAATACGGAACTGTTTACCCTTAATATATGGGGAGATTAACGTATCCAGCAGTTTATCCATTTCTTGTTTTTTATCGAGGTATTTTTTCATTGAAGCAACTGCGAACGCATCGTCGCCCTGATGATACGTGTATTGACCAGCCATAAAAATAACTATAAAGAATGCTTATGGTTTTAATTGACCCAGAAAGGTGAGGCACTCTCCTACTCCGTGCTTCTCAATTATTTTTTTATAATCATAGTCAGCCTTGGCGATAAAATCATTAAGTTCGGACTTGAGAAAGGCATTTACATTTGCATCTGTGACAATTTTTGGCGTACCGTTGCCCATATTAAAATTATCCTGTGGCTTGCCGGTCATAATCCAATGCAAATGGTTCATCAAATTATAACGTTGGACGGTCTTGACCTCACCCGTGAAACCAGCGCTCTCCACGGCTCGGAGCAACGTGTCTTTGGTAAAGTAAGAGACATGCGGCTCACGGAAATAAAAATCAGCGTAGCCGGGAATTTTATAGCAACTAATAAGCGGATCGGCCAAATTTGGCAATTCCAAATATAAATACCCGCCCGGTTTAAGCTGGCGGCCCAGATGTCGTATAAAATCAATTGGATTGGGCACGTGTTCTACCGTCTGGAGCGACGTGACCAAATCAAAGGGGCCTTCGGCGATAGAAACAGTCTGAATGGGATCGCTATACACCGGAAAATCCAAATGGGTACGGATAAAATTTACCGCGTCTTCACTCAGCTCTAAGCCGACGCGCGTGCCCACCATGCCCTTGATCGCCGCCATGGGCGGCAACCCAACGTCCAAAACAGAGATAGCGGGAGTTAACAGACGCCTGATTTCTTGAACAATGGGATCCTGATGCGGAAAGTAGAACCTAAAAATCTCCTCAGAATTTGATGTCTTTTTTAAAACCGGGCCATATGTGTCGCGATACGTTGTAGTGGTATAATACTCGGGCGAGTCGGTTTTTTCTTCCAAAAATACATACCTACAATCCTCACAACACAAAACTTTCCGTTTGATTCCGTAACGGAGTGTATCGCGTATAATGGTGTGCCTAGGAGATTTGCACAATGCACATTGATTGCCTTCCATAGTATCGATTTAATAAAAATAAAATATCAAATAAAAATTACTTTTTGATGATGTAGTGCGGGGTTTTTAATTTCGGAAATTTTCTTATTTTGACGGATGTACCCTTGAAATATTCGTTAACCGCTTTTGTCTCGCCGGGAAAAACTTTATAGTCATCGGTGATAAAAATTCCACCTGGCACGATGCGTGGAAATAAATACTTAAGTACCGTAACGGCTGGCTCATAGATATCAGTATCTAAATTTAATAGGGCAATTTTCAAATTTGGGTGCGCTTTTAAATAAGCGGGGACTGTTTTTACCACATCTCCAGCAACTAATTCGATTGATACAGTGAGTCCCTTTCTTTTTGCCACCGATAATAATTGGGTCTTGGAAATACTAGCGGCGCCGGCATCTTCAATAAAATCATCCCTATGCGCTTGATCGGCTTTAAACTGCGTAACAGGGAACGCAGCAAAGGTGTCAAAACCAATGATCTTGCGCTTTTTCTTACCAAATTGTTCTTGAAAAGTAGCAAACCGCAAAAGGGACGCTCCTTTAAACACTCCACACTCAATAATTGCGCCGTCTAACTCGTTTGCCATCTTAAAGAGTTCGTAATGGGCTAAGGCTTTGCCTAAACGATTGGGATGAGACGTGAAATAAAAATTATTTTCATACTCAAACGCTTTTTTAAAATCTGGAAGTTTAATCATACGCCATCAGATTTGATAATTAATAATCAAGATCGATAAAGTGCTTCTGCCTATTAGTATTCCAAATATGATTTTGTTTTATGATCTTAAAAAAATTCTGGCCGCCATACCCCTGTCCAAAATAGCTTTTTGGTTTATAGCGTCGCTCACTTTGGTACAGTTTCTGAATAAGTGAAAGAATTTCTTTTTTATCGTAATCACAATGAAAAATACTGTTAAGATTGGCTTTTCGCGACCGATTATTCTGGCGACTGCCGATATTGATTGCCGGAATACCATAATACGGCGCTTCCCGTATTCCGACGCTCGAATTGCCAACAATAAATTTAGCATTTTTAAGAACAACTAAGAAGTGTTCAAACCGCATGGACGGATGAATGACGAAGTTCTTATTGTTAAATAGCCGATCACGATACGCATTCATGATTATATCCGTGCCCGGGTCATTGTTTGGGTACACGGCCACATACTTAAGATTCGATTCAATAAGTGCATCTACCACTGCTTTAATGGATTTTGATAAACGGTCAATTTCTGTGGTTACCGGATGAAAAATAAATACCCCATACTTATCAAAAGGGATGTCAAATACCTGCTTAGTTTCTTCCAGGGTTGGCAAATTTTTAGACTCCATCAAGTCCAAATCCGGAGAGCCAATCACGAATATGGTCTCTTTCTTCTCGCCCATTTGGACCAGTCTTTTCTTGGCTTCGGTATTGGCCACAAAATGCACATGGGATACTTTACTGATCGCGTGCCTGATTATCTCATCAATGGTTCCAGAAACTTCTCCGCCTTCGATATGCGCCACCAAGATATTATTAAACGCACCTACCAATGCGCCGGCCAAAGCTTCAGAGCGATCACCATGCACTACAATCATATCTGGTTTCAACTCACGCACGTAATTGCCAAAACCAGATACGGTATTGGCAAAAATCGTATCAAGCTCGGAATAACCCGAATAATTAATGAACTTATAAATATTAGG
>CAZRKD010000008.1:0-17882 GCA_964600515.1 uncultured bacterium | reverse complement strand
TCAAAAACAAAATAATAATCGCGTTTGGCCTTTCCATCGCTTCCCGTATATTCATGAGAAACGGCAACAATAGATACTTTAGGAACGAGGAATTGATTTCCACCGGGATTTTTACCCTCCGCCGACTCTTCTTCAACTGCCTCAGCTACTTCCTCTGGCGTATCTTCTTCAAGGTTTTCTGAGCCATCAGGTTCAAGTTCATCATCTTTTACTTCGCCAACTTGCTTAATTGCCGCTTCGATTAATCGTAAAAGTCCACTTTTGCCTCGTGCTTTTCCATACACACCGGAAACATCTTTCTGCTTCTCCTCACTGTTTTTCAAGAGAAAACTGTTGCTGTTTTCTTCATCGACAAGGGCAATACTTGAAAGCCCATCAACAAATGCCTTAACATCAGGGACTTCAAAACCCGTACAGCCTTCACAATCACCAAATTGCTGTCCTCCAGATTCGAAGGTTAATCCTTCGTCTCCTGATTTGTTGTCTTCACCTTCTAATGGCCCTCCTAATGGACCGCAGGTGATAACCAAAAAAGAAGCAAGCACTAATGTTGCTCCTAATACATACTTTTTCATACATACCTCCGTGAAAAATTATTTTCTATGATTCTACCATATCATAATTTTAATTGAAAGTCTGTGATAATTTTCACATAGTAGAAAAGCCTGTGAAAAAAGATTTAGCAAAATTAATTCTCGAAGATGGAACCACGTTTGAAGGCGTTTCATTCGGTTCGCAAAAATCAATATCAGGCGAAGTTGTTTTTAATACGGGCATGGTGGGTTACCCTGAAAGCCTTACCGATCCTTCATATAGAGGGCAGATTTTGGTGCTGACATACCCCGAAATTGGTAATTATGGGGTTCCTTCAAAAATTCGTGAAGATAATCTCTCAAAATATTTTGAATCAGAACATATTCATATTCAAGGCTTAATTGTTTCAAATTATTCGGAAAATTTTTCGCATCCCAATGGAGAAAAATCGTTAGGTAGTTGGTTACAAGAAGAAAATATTCCGGCACTTTCAGGAATTGATACGCGGATGCTGACAAAAAAATTACGTGAAAAAGGGACGATGTTGGGGAAAATTGTCTTTGAAAACAATAATATAGGCTACGATGACCCCAATAAACAGAATCTTGTTCAGGAAGTAAGTACGCTGACTCCCTGTGAATATATAAAAGGCGCAAAAAAAATTGCACTTATTGATTGTGGGGTAAAAAATAATATTATCCGCGCGTTTTTAAAACGAAATATTACCGTACTTCGATTCCCATGGAATTATGATATTTCGAAAGAAAAAGTTGATGGAGTGGTTATTTCAAATGGACCCGGTGATCCAACAATGTGTCATGAGACCATAGAAAATGTTAAAAAATTACTCCATAAAAACACGCCAATTTTAGGAATTTGTTTGGGCTCGCAAATATTGGGTCTTGCATCTGGTGCATCGACGTATAAATTAAAATATGGACACCGAAGCCACAATCAGCCATGTGTTGAAGTTGGATCAAAGCGATGTTTTATTACCTCGCAAAATCATGGCTATGCAGTTGATCTTGCATCGCTCTCTGGCGATTGGCGCGAATGGTTTTATAATAACAATGATAAAACATGCGAAGGCGTTATGCATTTATCAAAACCATTTTTTGGAGCGCAGTTTCATCCTGAAGCCTCGCCTGGGCCTGATGATACGGAATTTATTTTTGATATGTTTTTACGGGCAATGGAATAAATATTACCTATCCTTAAAATGAAAAAAAACTACAAAAAGATCCTCATCCTTGGTTCAGGTGCCATCAAGATTGGCCAGGCGGGTGAATTTGATTATTCAGGAAGTCAGGCGATTAAAGCACTTAAAGAAGAAGGCATTGAGACCATTCTTATTAATCCCAATATTGCGACGATGCAGACATCGGCAGATTTTGCAACGCGAGTTTATTTTCTTCCGGTTGATGCCTATTTCACTGAAGCAGTAATAAAAAAAGAAAAGCCCGATGGCATACTCTTAGGCTTTGGTGGACAAACGGCTCTTAATGTTGGAATTAATTTAGCCAAAAAAGGAATATTTAAAAAATATACTATTGCTGTTTTAGGAAGTCCAATCGAAGCCATTATTAATACCGAAGATCGAGAGCTCTTTGCAAAAAAGATTGAAGAAATTAATCTTAAGGTTCCCCAAAGCAAGGCTGCATCTACGACGAAAGAAGCATTACAAATTGCGGATGAAATAGGATATCCGATTATGTGCCGTATTGCTTTTGCTTTAGGCGGCCTGGGATCAGGAGTTGCGTATAATGCTCATGAATTACGAAAGCTTGCTGAAAAGGCATTTCGCTATACCAAGCAAATTCTTATAGAAGAATATCTTTTAGGGTGGAAAGAAATTGAATGCGAGATTGTCCGCGATAATTACAATAATTCCACTGTCGTATGCATCATGGAAAACCTTGATCCCATGGGCATTCATACGGGCGAGAGCATTGTTGTTGCGCCAACACAGACGCTTTCTGCTCCCGAGCTTTTTAAACTCCGATCAATGTCAATTCAGGTGATTCGACATTTAGGAATCGTCGGAGAATGTAATATACAATTCGCATTAAATCCTCGTGAATGGGATTATAGAATCATTGAAGTCAATGCCCGGCTTTCGCGAAGTTCGGCACTTGCCTCAAAGGCCACGGGCTATCCACTTGCTCATGTGGCTACAAAACTTGCACTGGGGCATAATTTGGGAGAAGTTTCTAATATCGTCACCAAAGATACGTCGGCATGTTTTGAGCCGGCGCTCGATTATGTTGTCGTTAAATTTCCTCGATGGGATCTCCAGAAATTTAGAAACATACACCTTGAGCTTGGCTCTGAAATGAAATCAGTTGGCGAGGTAATGGCCATTGGTCGTTCATTTGAAGAGGCATTAGAGAAAGCTATTCGCATGCTTGATATCGGCATCGAAGGGATAACCGGATCGGGAATTGAATTTACAAATATAGAAGAAGAACTAACGCGACCAACAGACAAACGAATCTTTGCGATCGCAGAGGCGTTAAAACGAGGAATGACCGTCGATAGCATTCATGAGCTCACCAAAATCACGCCATGGTTTCTCTATAAAATGAAAAATATTGTTACGCTTGAAAAAGAATTGAAAGGCTTTAATCTCGATACGCTTCCCGCTTCGCTTTTATTACAAGCAAAACAAAAAGGTTTTTCAGATACTCATATTGCATCGATTATAAAAAGCAATGAAAAAGAAGTTCGCGAAAAACGAAAGGCAAAAAATATTGTTCCATTCGTAAAGCAAATCGATACCCTTGCAGCAGAATATCCAGCAAAGACAAATTATCTCTATCTAACCTATAATGGAGATTCGGATGATATTATTTTTAATGAAAAAAAACAGATCATTGTTTTAGGAGGTGGCCCGTATCGTATTGGCTCAAGTGTTGAATTTGATTGGTGCTGCGTCAATGGCGTTATGGCTCTTCGAAAGTTAGGGCATAAAACAATAATGATCAATTGTAATCCTGAGACCGTAAGCACGGATTATGATTATTGTGATAAGCTTTATTTTGATGAACTATCACTCGAACGAGTTCTCGATATTTATGAAAAAGAAGCCCCAAAAGGAGTTGTTGTTTCGCTTGGAGGCCAGATTCCCAATAATCTTGCGCTGCCTTTATTGAATCGAGGCGTTTCTATTTTAGGAACAGCTCCATCATCTATTGATCGAGCAGAAGACCGGCATCAATTTTCACAGATGCTCGATTCGCTTTCTATTGATCAACCACAATGGGAAGAGCTGACGACGATGGCCGATGCGCGAAAATTTGCAGATGCTGTCGCGTACCCTGTTCTTATTCGCCCAAGCTATGTTTTGAGTGGAGCAGCGATGAGCGTTGTTACAAACGAAAAAGAACTCGAAGAATATTTACATAAAGCTACCAATGTATCGAAGAAATTTCCCGTTGTCATAAGTAAGTTTATCACCGGTGCAAAAGAAATTGAAATTGATGCAGTCGCAGACCAGGGAAACCTCGTTGTCTATGCAATTTCTGAACATGTAGAAAATGCGGGTGTTCATTCAGGCGATGCAACGATTGTATTTCCACCGCAGCGGACATTTTTAGAAACTATGCGAAGAATTAAAGTTATCGCACAAAAAATCGCACGAGAATTAAAAATTACCGGGCCATTTAATATTCAATTTATTGCAAAAGACAATGACGTTAAAGTTATTGAATGTAATGCCCGTGCATCGCGGAGCTTTCCCTTTGTTTCAAAAGTCATGAACTGTAATTTTATTGAACTTGCCATGAGATCAATTATGGGCGAAAAGATTTCAGAGATTAATACATTATCATTTGATCTTGATTATG
The DNA here is from genome assembly GCA_964600515.1 of uncultured bacterium. Classification (GTDB taxonomy): domain Bacteria; phylum Bdellovibrionota_F; class JAHFAK01; order JAHFAK01; family JAHFAK01; genus JAHFAK01. Next base: position 13,503 of record CAZRKD010000008.1, on the reverse strand, counting down.
TTGGGGTTAAGGCATCGCAGTTTTCATTTACACGGCTCAAAGGCTCAGATCCAGTGCTCGGTGTTGAAATGGCCTCAACCGGCGAAGTAGCCTGCATGGGCGATGATTTTTATGAAGCCTTTTTAAAGAGCATGTTTGCGCTTGATCATAAACTGCCACCAAAAAGCGTTTTACTTTCTACTGGCCCCATTGAAAGCAAGGCAGGATTTTTAGAAAGTGCCCAAAGCTTACAGGCTATGGGAATTGAGTTATATGCAACAAAAGGCACTGCTGATTTTCTCAAAGATAATGGCGTAGCTACTCGTGTGCTTCATTGGCCACTCGATAAAGAAGAACCAAGTATTTTGAGCTTTCTCGAAAAAGGCAAAATTGATTTAGTAATAAATATTCCAAAAAATGAAACCAAAAAAGAACTCACTAACGGCTATCTCATTCGTCGAAAAGCAATCGATACGAATATTCCCCTATTCACCAACCTCCAACTCGCCAAACGCCTCGTCGAAGCCTTGAGCAAGACCTCGAGAAAAAAGCTATCGATTAAGAGTTGGGATGAGTATTGTTAGGATTTCGGTCGGAAAGTATCTCCACAATCAACTACACCCCTATTACTTTGGATTTTTTTTTCTAACAATGTTACATCAATTATTTTTTTTAGTGCATCTAGCGCCCATGGCTTTTTAATGAATAATAAATTGAGTCCTGTTTCTTTTCTTATTTCCTCTACTCTCTTTTGTAAAAGAGTACCTGACATTGCTATAACAGCAGGAATATTTTCCTTGCCTTCAAAGTATTTGACTACCTGTAAACCTGCTTCTTCAATCCCCTGCATTTTCCAATCGGTTATAATCAGATCGAATCTTTCTTTCTCAAGAATTGCAAGTGCGTCTGTTGGATTATTTGCGGTTCGAAATTCAACTTTTCTGCCAACGAATACAAATTCTTCTAATAATTCTTGTAACATATCGACGATCATTGTTTCATCATCAACAAGTAATATTTTGATAGAATCATCTTCTGGTGCGAATGATTTATTTGGAACTAAAAAAAGAATACAAAATCCGACAATAAAAGACAAAATGATATTTTTAATTCTACACATAGTTATAACCCCCTAAATTAGATAGGCTCTAGACGAGCACTTTTTTTTTAAAGATTGTTGATAGTAGAGCATAAATTATTTTCTAATTCAATATAATTTTTATTTGTCGTACTGAAGCATCGACAAGTCAAGCATAACCGCGCCATCTGTCAGTATTAATAATACTCTCAAGGTTTACTTTTCCTAAAATAATCTTTTGTAATGTAGCTTTCTTACAGTTATATACCTGTGGAGACAGGAGTTAATCAGTATAAAGCTGGTGGTCCTTGCAGTGGAATGTGGAAGTGACAAACATGTTCTTTTGTTTTGAGATATTCTTGCCATATGTCTTTTAAAATCTCTGCTGCGGGTTTAATATCATGAATTGCTGCTGAAATCTGCCCAATTTCAAGCTCGCCTTCATCGAGATTTCCTTCAAACATACCACGTTTTGCACGGCCTCGACCAAGCAATGTTTTCAGCTCTTCAACTGATGCACCTCGTTCTTCAGCTGCTTTAACTTGCTCATAAAATTTATTTTTAATTAATCGAACCGGAACAATTTGCTTCATGGTAAGTTTTGTGTCACCTTCACCTACTTCAATAATTTTACGTTTAAAATTTTCATGGAGTGATGATTCAACACTCGCGGCAAAACGAGTCCCAACTTGAACTCCATCTGCTCCAAGCGCCATAGCTGCAAGCATTGATCTGCCGGATCCAATTCCACCAGCAGCAAGAAGTGGAATATGAACGGTATCTCGCACCATGGGAATTAAACACATGGTTGTTGTTTCTTCGGCTCCATTGTGTCCTCCTGCTTCAAATCCTTCTGCAACAATAGCATCAACACCCGCCTCTTGCGATTTCAACGCAAATTTTACACTCGAAATTACATGGGTAACGGTAATGCCCTTTTCTTTTAATATTTTTGTCCACGTTTTTGGATTACCGGCAGACGTAAAAACAATTTTTACGCCTTCTTCGATAATGATATTTATGTGTTTATCTATGTCAGGATAAAGTAATGGAACATTGACTCCAAACGGCCGCTTTGTTGCGGCTTTTGCCTTTCGAATATGCTCACGTAATACATCGGGATACATTGACCCACTTCCGATGAGCCCAAGCCCACCGGCATTACTTACCGCAGTAGCAAGCTTCCAGCCACTTGTCCAAATCATGCCCGCTTGGATTATGGGGTAGTCGATATTAAAAAGTTTTGTCACACGATTTTGCATAGACGAAATACCTTAGGAAGATTTTTGATGTTTGTCTAGAATTTAACCAAAAGAAGATATGGAATTTTCCTTTTTACATTTCCCCCATTTCCGCTATATAATATACAAGTATGGAAGCCTATACACCAAAGAATAAAATTCGCTTCGTTACTGCGGCATCGCTTTTTGATGGGCATGATGTAACGATTAATATTATTCGCCGACTCTTGCAGGCAAGCGGCGTTGAAGTTATTCATCTGGGGCATAATCGCAGCGTTGATGATATTGTTTCATGTGCTATAGAAGAAGACGTACAAGGTATTGCCGTATCATCATATCAAGGCGGCCATATGGAATATTTCACATACATGTATGATCTTTTACAAAAAGCGCATTATGGCCATATCAAAATATTTGGCGGCGGCGGGGGTGTTATTCTTCCGCAAGAAAGAAATGAACTAATCAAATATGGGATTGCCAATATTTATCTTCCCGATGATGGCCGTAAATTAGGCCTCCACGGCATGATTGCCGATATGGTTCAAAAGACCGACTTTTCTATTACAGATAATTTTACCTACGATCCGAAAAAAATCACTAAAGATAATTTCTCTTATGTAGCACGACTTATCTCTGTTATTGAAAATGAAATTGAAATTAATACTTCAGAATTATTGAATCAAACACCAAAGCAAAAAGTTCCAGTTGTTGGTATTACCGGCACCGGCGGATCAGGCAAGTCATCACTCATCGACGAACTCGTCGGGCGTTTTCTTTTTGATTTTCCCGAAAAAAGAATTGCAATTCTTTCGTATGATCCTTCGAAACGTAAATCCGGCGGAGCGCTTCTTGGTGATCGATTGCGCATGAATGCAGTTTTTAATCCGCGCGTCTTTATGCGATCACAAGCAACTCGCCAAGTGAATCTTGCTCTGTCATCACATGCACGGGAAGTATTATCAGTTTTACGCAATGCTGGTTTTGATCTTATTATTCTTGAAACATCCGGAATCGGTCAAAGCGATACGGAAATTGTCGGGCTCTGCGATCTTTCGATTTACGTGATGACACCTGAATTTGGCGCACCAACGCAGCTCGAGAAAATCGACATGATTGATTACGCGGATATGATTGTTCTCAATAAAGCTGATAAGCGAGGCGCCGAAGATGCACTTCGAGATATTCGAAAACAATACCAGCGGACTCATAATCGTTTTGATACGCAGATACATGAACTTCCTGTTTTTCCGACAATTGCTTCAGAATTCAATAATCATGGCGTATATCAATTATACGTTTCACTTTTTGAATTACTTAACACAAAAGTAAACATGCATATTTCGATACCGAAGGAATTACGAAAAGAAGTCCAAGGAATTACGTCTATCATTCCTAATGAACGTATTCGCTATCTTTCAGAAATTGCTGAAACGGTTCGGGACTACAACAAATGGGCAGAAGAGCAATCGAGTGTTGCAAATCAATTATATAGTGTTCATACAACGCTTTCGCTGCTTAAAGAAAAAAATAAAGATTTAGATATGCTTTTTAATTCTTTAAAATCTCAATTAGATGAATCAAATTTTAAAATTATAGAGTCTTGGACTGAAAAAGTTAAAAAGTATACGAATGAATATTTTGTATATACCGTTCGTTCGAAAGAAATTAAAATAAAAACTCATATCGAATCACTTTCGCATCTCCTCATTCCAAAAATTTCTCTGCCTCGCTATAAAAATTGGGGAGATATTTTAAAATGGAATTTAAAAGAAAATGTTCCCGGCGAATTTCCATTTGCTTCGGGAGTATTTCATTTTAAGCGTGAAGAAGAGGATCCAACACGAATGTTTGCCGGTGAAGGTGGACCTGAACGAACCAATAAACGCTTTCATTATGTTTCTCGAGGCCTCAAAGCAAAACGACTTTCAACGGCATTTGATTCGGTCACTCTCTATGGTGAAGATCCAGATCTTCGTCCTGATATTTATGGCAAAATTGGAAATGCGGGAGTTTCGATATGTTGCCTCGATGATGCAAAAAAGCTTTACTCAGGATTTAATCTTGCAAGTCCCTATACGTCTGTTTCCATGACGATTAATGGGCCAGCACCAACGATCACCGCCTTTTTTATGAATGCAGCGATTGATCAAGCATGTGAATTATATATTCGACACAATGGACTTACTGATTCAGTTGTAAAAAAAATTAATGACTTTTATAAAGGGAAATCTCGGCCGCAGTATCAAGGAAGTATTCCCGAAGGCAATGATGGCTTGGGGCTTATGCTTTTGGGCATTACGGGAGATCACGTTTTACCAAAAGATGTGTATGAAAAAATAAAATTCGATACGCTTGCAAACGTCCGCGGAACAGTACAAGCCGATATTTTAAAAGAAGATCAAGCGCAAAATACGTGTATTTTTTCCAAAGAATTTTCACTGAAATTAATGGGTGATGTTCAGGAATATTTTTCAAATAACAATGTACGAAATTTTTATTCGGTTTCTATTTCTGGTTATCATATCGCTGAAGCCGGTGCGAATCCCATCACACAGCTTGCATTCACGTTAGCAAATGGATTCACGTATGTCGAATACTATCGGGCTCGTGGAATGAAGATCGATGAATTTGTTCCGAATTTTTCTTTCTTTTTTTCCAATGGAATTGATCCTGAATTTTCGGTGATTGGCCGCGTTGCACGTATTATTTGGGCAAAAGCAATGAAGCTTAAATACAATGCCAATGAACGTGCGCAGAAATTAAAATATCATATCCAAACATCAGGGCGTTCGCTTCATGCTCAAGAAATTGCATTTAATGACATTCGCACGACGCTTCAAGCGCTCTATGCAATTTATGACAACTGCAATTCACTGCATACCAATGCATATGACGAAGCAATTACAACGCCTACCGAAGAATCAGTTCGCAGGGCAATGGCAATTCAACTTGTTATTAATCATGAATTAGGACTCGCAAAAAATGAAAATCCATTGCAAGGATCATTTATTATTGAAGAGCTTACGGATTTGGTTGAAGAAGCAGTGCTTTCTGAATTTGATCGCATCACCAGTCGTGGCGGGGTATTGGGCGCAATGGAATCAATGTATCAGCGTGCAAAAATTCAAGAAGAATCGCTCTATTACGAATCATTGAAACACTCAGGTGAGCTTCCGATTATTGGAGTGAATACATTTTTATCAAGTGAAGGCTCACCAACAATAATCCCACGCGAAGTTATTCGATCGACTGAAGAAGAAAAGAAATATCAAATTTCAATGCTTACAAATCTCCATAAAACATATGAGAAAGAAGCGAAAGCTGAACTTCAAAAGTTACAACAAAAAGCACTTCTAGGTACAAATCTTTTTGAAGAGTTATTAGAAGCAACTAAATATTGCTCACTTGGACAGATTACGAATGCGTTGTATGAAGTAGGTGGACGCTACCGTAGAAATATGTAATATGAAATCGTTTAATGAAATTCTCGATAAATCCCAAGGCTTACAAAAGCGAGTTGCGGTTGCAAATCCGCTTGGAGCTGAAATACTTCTCGCTTTGAGAGAAGCGACGGATCTGAAAATTATTACTCCAATTCTTGTTGGCAATAAAGAATCGATAATGGATCTTTGTCGTGAGCATAAAATCAAAACAAATGAGTTTGAGTTTTATGATGAAGAAGATATAGAGAAAACGTCTTCTATCTGCTCTTCGCTCGTGCGCAATAACACGGCACATCTTCTCATGAAAGGACAAGTTTCGACTGCAACATTTGTTCGCGCATGTTTGGATAAAACAAATGGCTTGCGAACAGATAAACTACTTTCAACAATTGGTTTTATTGAAACTCCAACGTATCCAAAGCTTTTAGGATTAACCGATGGCGGAATTAATATTAATCCAACGCTTGAACAAAAAAAAGAAATTATGATGAATGGAATTGAATTGCTTCATAAACTCGGTATTGAAAAACCCAAAGTAGCCTGTATTGCCGCAGTTGAAAAAGTAAATCCGAAAATGCAATCGACAGTTGATGCGCATGCACTTGCACAAATGAAAATAGCAAATGTACTCATCGATGGCCCGATGGCACTGGATTTGGCACTCAGCAAAAAAGCATGCCAAATGAAAGGCTACATAAGTTCTGTCGGTGGTGATGCTGATTTACTCATAGTTCCTCATATTGAAGTAGGCAATGCTGTTTATAAAGCTCTTATGTACCTAGCAGATCCACAGCCTAAGAGTGCCGGTATTGTCATTGGCTCAAAAGTTCCGCTCATTACTACAAGTCGCGCAGACTCTCATGAAACAAGACTGTACTCAATTGCACTCGGTGTAATTGCAGATATGAATTGAAAGAAAATATTACCATTTTTTAAATATAAAAAATACGGCTCCTATAATAAATGCAAACCCTACAATATAATTCCAACGAAGTTCTTCTTTTAAATACAGTACAGAAAAACCGCAAAATACAATAAGGGTAATGATTTCTTGAATCGTTTTTAATTGGGCTGCAGTATAGATCCCATGGCCTATACGATTAGCTGGAACTTGAAAGCAATATTCAAAAAAAGCTATGCCCCAACTAACGAGAATAACCAAAAAGAGCGGCTTGGTTTTATATTTTAAATGTCCATACCACGCAAAAGTCATGAAGATATTTGAAATAGAAAGAAGAATAATTGTTTTCATAGGAAATTATAATACACGACAAATAAATCCTTTCAAATATTCAGATTCAGGGAAAAAGACATTTATAGGATGATCTTCTGGTTGACTTAACGTAGTAATAATATGAGGTTGCCTTCTCGCATCCTTTGCAGCCCATGATAAGAGAATTCGAAGATCATCTCGTGTTATGCATCGCGAACAGGAAAAGCTTGCAAGAATTCCATTGGGGTTTAAGAGCTTCATTGCAAAAAGATTGATGTCCTTATATGCTCGAAAAGCCCTATCCTTTTCACGTTTTGTTGATGCAAGCTTTGGAGGATCAAGAATGATCATATCGAACGTTTTATTTCCATCTCTAAATTCACGTAAAAGTTCAAACACATCTCCACAAAGCGAAGGAGAATGTTCCAATGAGAATCCATTCTGTACAATATTTTCATTGCCAAGAGAAAGAGCATCGTGATTCGAGTCAATTCTCAAAACATGCTGTGCCTTGTTTTTCAGACAGTGAAGAGCAAAGGATCCAGTATATGAAAAACAATCGAGTACTTTTTTTCCTTCGGCATATGAGGCAACACTAACTCTATTGTCTCGTTGATCACAATAGAATCCTGTTTTTTGGCCGCTCCCGATAACCATTTTGTAGCGAATGCCACTTTCAATAATAGTCAATGATTCAATAGGTATATTCTCATCAGGAATAATATTTTCCAAATGTTCTAGTTCGCGTATTCTAGGGTCGTGTTTTTCGATTATTCTTTGAGGTTGTACGAGTTTATTAAGAAAATCAATGATAGAATTTTTAAACCGTTCCATTCCCGTAGTGTGAATTTGTAAGACAAGGTAATCTCCATATTTATCTACGATGAGGCCTGGTAAATAATCCGATTCACTATATACAAGTCGACAGGAATCAGTCTCATTATTCAATATTTTATCTCGTCTGCCTATTGCCTCTTCTATTTTTTTATATATCCACTTCTCATCGGGAATTGAAGATTCATCTAATTCAAGAATGCGAAGAGAGAGTGCCGAAGCCTTATTATAAAATCCATACGCAAGAAACCGATTATCTGAATTAACGATGCGTACGATTTCACCAGGCGGAATATAAGAATTCGCTTTATCTATTGCTTGCTGATAAACCCACGGATGATGTGAAAGTACAAATCTTTGAGCCCCTTTTTTTAAAATAACGTTTTTCATATAATTGTTTGAGTTAAGGAATAAATGTTCTTATTTTTTTGTAAATAGGCACACCCACTATCATAAAGAATAAAAACATTTACTCCTTAACTTTTTTAATAATAGAAATTTAAAAATACACCGTGCCTTGGAGGTAATAAAATGTCGCAAGTTCATCTCCAACTTCATCTTTAATATAACTGAGAGGAACAAAGAGCGACGCGCCGGCATCGATTGAAAAATTATCATTATATCGGTATGAAGCATAGAGATCTTCTTCATTTCCTGCAATTAGACTACTCGAAATAATTCCCGTTCCAATTGTTGTGGTTGCATTTGTGCTATAGACAGGCTCGTCGTCTTGTACACGTAGGAAGAAATGGCCATCGAGATTAATCGAAAGTTTTTCCATAAGTCCATGCTTTAAATGAATTACGCCGCCCTGAATATTTCTTCGCCCCAAAACATCCATGTGCCCAAGCCATCGATGAGTTGTTGGGAAGAGCTGTCGGTATTCATCATTTGCAATGAAATATTCGAGTCCGATGCGGCTTGTGTTTTTTGTATAGCCAACTTCTAGATCTCCTTGAATTCCCGTGAGTGTTGTTCCACTTTCTTTTCCTGTCTCCGCGGTAACTTCGAGGCGATAATCATAATCTTCTATTGACGATTTAAGACGAGTTCCAAAAACGACGAGCGATGAATCAGCATCGCCAGTGCCACGAAAATCTGCATTATATAAAACATACGGCTCGAAGTTTTTAAACCAACCACCAAACTCATAGTGGTGATAGATGCCTAGAAAATCATAATCGCCCGCTCCGCCGGCAGTAACATTTTGATCACTTATCGATGCATAAAATACATCGGTCCATCCTTTATCGCCGCAAAGAAAATGTAATTTTACCGCATCAAATGAACGACCAATATTGCTCCAGCCATTGTTTCCGATAATTAAATGATCTCCATAAGCGAGTTCTTGTCTACCAACGTGAAGACTCATCTTTTGCCATGGCATCCATGAAAAATAGGCTTGGTGCACTGAAAGATCCGTATCGAAATTTGTTCCGCTGGTTTCTTGTGTTGCCCCAGTAACAAGAGTTGTATCTTGTCCAAAGATTTTCGAAAACTCCGGCTCTATAAAAGCTTCAACTTCATCTGCTTTAAATTTAAGGTGAACACGCGCTCGTTCGCCAATAGAACCCGTTCTACCAAGAGCAGTAAATCCTGCATTGTCTTTGATTTCTCCACGCACACGAACCTCAGCACCCATTTCGTGTTCCAGTGCCTGCAGAGAAGATGTTAGGATACAAAGAAGAATGAATAAAAAATAAAATTGAAAATAGAAATTTTTTGAGTATTTCATAGAGCCTCCTCTGAAAGTTATTATTCAATTTATTATATGCCTTATTATGAACAAATATGTCAATAGATTAGCCTCGCTATTTCGCTTTTATCGAGGAAAGGCAGCAACATTGCCTCCATCAACCGGAAGTACGGCTCCGGTTGTTTTACGGGCTAAGGCAAGATACATAAAGCTTTCTGCCACATCTTCAGGATACACTTCTTCTCCAACTAAATTACCGGAAAGATACTCATGTATGGCAAGCCCTCGCGAGGAAGCTCGTTCATGTAATAATTTTTCAGAATAAAGCCGGGTACGTACGCGATCTGCATTGACTGCATTCGAACGAATCCCGTATTTACCAAGCTCAATTGCATACTGTCGCATGAGTCCTAGTACACCCATTTTTGGTAATGTATATGGACCAAAATCTGGCCCTGGATTGAAAGTACTCTTCGATGCATTAAAGAGTAACACTCCTCCGATATTTTGCTTTTTCATTATTATTATTGCTTCTTTCGCAACATTCTGATGTGCAAAAAAATTAACTTCAAAACTTGTGCGCAGTACTTCATCACTACATTCGGCTAAAGGCGAAGTTGGTGCATAGCCCGCATTTGAGATAACGATATCAACACCACCAAACTCGAGTGAACAGTTAATGAAACTCTCCTCAACTTCGTGTACTTTTGTTACATCACACTTTGATCCACGTGCAACACTTGCTAGCTCAGGGAGCTCTAAGGCTTTCTTAAGAAGTTCTTCGTTAATGTCAGTAAGATAGATATGAGCTCCATGCCTTGCAAAGGCTTGAGCCGTAGCTAATCCTATTCCAGAAGCTGCTCCTGAAATCCATACGATTTTGCGGCTCAAGTCTTTTTCAACACTTCTTCCAAGCTTTGCTTGTTCGAGCGACCAGTATTCCATAGTAAAAATATCTTTTTCTGGTAAAGCTTCATAGTTTCCATAGCGAAGAGCATCGGTAATTACATCTATGGTGTGTTCATAGATATCAAGCGCAATCGTCACTTCTTTTCGTGTTGGAGCAAAGGCAAATAAACCCATGCCCGGAACAAGAATAATGCGAGGCAGAGGATCGAGCATCTTTTTTGTCACATTATAATTTTTACATTGGCGTACAAAATAATTTTCGTAATTTGTTTTAAAATCTTCAATATTTTTTTGTACCTTTTTTTTGAATATATCTGAGTTATTCAAATCCTCACACGTAATCACGAGCGGTTTTGGTTTGGTACGAATAACATGATCAGGGGTTGCCGGACCAAGTTGCGAAAATTCTCTTCCTTCGCTACTATTGATAAAATCAAGTATTTTTGGTGTTGATCGAAATCCTGCTATGAATCGTTCTATTAAATCTCTTGTCCCATTGGTAGCAACACGAATGGTATTTGAGCCGCGTAAAATAGTAATGGCCTCGGCAATTTCTTTTTGAGTGTATTCTTTATTGTGAATTGAATGATAGGAAATAGTGGTTTTTTGTTGCAACCATTTTCGTGCCTCGCCCACCCAATAAATCATTCTATTATAAGATTCTAGAGCGCTTTCTCCAAATGTAAAAATACCATGTTTTATAAGAACTAATCCCTCTACGTTGGGATTTTTTTCATAGATAGATGCAGCACTTTTTGCAAGAAGAAATCCCGGCATTATATAAGGAACAATTCCCAATGAATTACCAACCCAATCGTTTATTTTTTTTAAAGCATCGGGTTGATTGGTGATGGACAAGACTGCATCTGCATGGGTGTGATCGATAAATTTATGTGGTAAAAAGGCATGAAGCAAAGTTTCTACTGATGGATTAGGACTTCTACTATCAAGAAGATTAACTTTAAGTTGGTTAACCATTTCTTCATCGGAGAGCTCATTCAAATCTCGAAGTGCAATGAGTTTATCAAGATTAAGCGCAGGATGTCCGCCAGGTTCGATACTACTTAAATCCCATCCTGACCCCTTCATATACAACACGCGAATTGGTTTTCCATAAATGTCGTTTTGTATACTTTTAACCGATGTATTTCCTCCACCGTGTAAAACTAATCCCGGATCTTTACCAATGAGCCGCGCACTATAGGTACGGAGGGCTATATCCTCTCCAAGATCTTTATAGCGTTCAATAAATGCTTGTGCTTCTTTTTGATTCCATACATTTTTCATATCATTACCTTAATTTTCCACTTCGCAAAATTGAAATTAAAAACCACAATCCAATAAGTCCGGCAAAAGAAAATATTGAAAATCCGACGAGTGCATATAAAAGACTCTCTGATCTATCGGAAAAAAACATTAAACTGGAGCCTATGATCAGTGCTGAAATGATAAGGCTAAAAGAAATTCTGTAACCAAGAATTTCGGTAATACGTGCATGTTTTGCAGCATTATCATCCTTGATATTAATCCGTAGCTCCCCTTCTCTAATATCACGAAGTATCTCGTTTAAATGTATGGGGAATTCATTTAAAAAATTCGAAAGATGCGTAATGGATCGAAAAATATCTTTTGATATACGCTCAGGGCTCCATCGTCGCCATATGAGTTTTGAAACCATGGGCTCGAGTTCTTTAATCATATCGAGATCGGGATTGAGATCTTTTGCAACTCTTTCAATCGTTAGAAGCGATTTTGCCATAAGTAATAAATTTGAGGGAATAAGCATATTATGTTTTCGTGCCACCTTAATGAGATCATGAATAATACGTCCAAATTCAATATCTCGGAGAGACTTTCCATAGAAATTATCGAGGGCATTATCAATATCTAATCTAAAGCTCTGAATGTCGACACGATTTTCTTTAATGGCTAGATTATAGAGACAATCGGCAACACTTTCTCGATCTTCTTTGGCGAGTGCAATAATCAAGAAGGTTATTTGCTCTCGTAAGAAATCAGAGAGTTTTGAAACTTGTCCCAAATCTAAAAATGCAACTTTTCCCTCTTTTGTAATAAAAACATTTCCTGGGTGCGGGTCAGAATGAAAAAAACCATCGTAAAAAACCATTTTAAAAATTGCATTAAGGCCTATTTCTGAAATTCGAAGTGGGTCAACATCAAACTTCTTGTACAGAGAGACTTTTACTCCATCAATATATTCCATAACGAGTACTCGCTTACTTGAGTATTCATGAAAGACTTTAGGAAAGAGCACTTCATCATGTTCTTCAAAGTTTTTTTGAAAACGTTCTATATTATGTGCTTCATAACTAAAATCGAGTTCTCGAAGGATCGTTCTTTCAAATTCATTGGTAAGTTCTACTAAGTGATACGATCGAGCTTCAGGTAACTGATTCTCAATTGCTCGAACAAGGAGTTGCATAATATCAATATCACTTCTAATAATATCGCGAATGCCCGGACGTTGGACTTTAATGACAACTTTTTCTCCTTCGTGTAATACGCCGTAATGAACTTGTCCAATTGATGCTGATGCAATTGCTTCCTCATGAAACTCGGCAAACAAATCTTCAATTTTCTTTCCTGTTTCTCTTTCAATAATCTGGCGTACTTCATTTATTGGAAATGGAGGAATGTTATCTTGGAGTTTTTTAAGTTCTTCAATAACATCTTCGGGAATTACATCATCGCGCGTACTCAAGATTTGCCCAAGTTTTACAAACGTCGGGCCAAGCTCGACCATAACATGATATACTCTTTTGCCAAACGTAAGTTTTTCCCTGTCCGAATCTTCGGTTCGCAGAATTTTTTTTGCGATGTAATTATCGGTAATACCAATTTTTTCAATGATATGACCAAAGCCATATTTGACTAAAACAGTAGCAATCTGCCGGAAACGCTTAATATCATTAACCATGGAAAATATCGACATACGCCGACTATCCTATGCAACTTCTGATTTGTCAAACTTTCGGGAAATAGTGAAACGGTGAACAAGCGCTCATCTTGGTACTTTACACACTCAACTTCTTTGCCTTGGTATTCCGCATGTATATGAGGCAGCTTATGACGTCTATTATCAAGATAGT
>CAZRKD010000007.1:0-19878 GCA_964600515.1 uncultured bacterium | reverse complement strand
ATGGCTTCTCAGATGAAGCCCATGGTTTTGGATCGAACGGTTATTGATATTACAGCAGGAAAATATTTTTTTAAGGCAACGGGCTCTATTGTAAAATTTAATGGCTATTTTATTGTCTATGAGAAAGAAGGAAAAGAAGCTTTAACAGAAATTATTCTGCCCGAAGTTACAAAAGGCGATATTTTGAACCTTCTTAAACTCATACCCGAGCAACATTTTACTGAACCGCCGCCACGATTTAGTGAAAGCACGCTTATTAAAGAACTCGAACAAGATGGGATCGGACGGCCATCAACCTATGCAACGATTGTATCAACGATTAAGAAACGTGAGTATGTCGAAGTAGAAGAAAAAAGATTAAAACCTACGACGCTCGGTTTTGTGGTTAATGATGCACTTGTTGGAAGTTTTCCCAATATCATTAATGTCGATTTTACCGCAGATCTTGAAAATGAATTAGATAAAATTGAAGAGGGCGAAATAAAATATTTGCAAACCCTTGGCAAATTTTATGAGCCATTTTCAAAAGCACTTCTTGAAGCAGAATTCCAAATGAAGGATTTCAAAAAAGAGGAACGAAAAACTGATATTATATGTGATAAATGTGGCCTGCCTATGGTTATCAAATGGGCACGCTTTGGAGAATTTCTTTCATGTTCAGGATATCCAGATTGTAAAAATAAAAAGAATTTTACAACTGATACTAATGGAAAGATTATAGTGGAAGTGCCAAAAAAGGCAGAAGGGGAATGCCCTAAGTGCGGCTCTGGATTAATCATCAAAAAAGGCCGTTTTGGAGAATTTATTGCTTGTACAAATTACCCAACCTGTAAATTTACAAAATCGATTAGTCTTGGAATTACTTGCCCGTTGCCTGATTGCGGTGGCGAGATTTCAGCAAAAACAACAAAACGAGGAAAAATATTTTATGGCTGCAGTAATTATCCCAAATGCACATTTGCTTCATGGAATAAGCCACTTAATGAAAAATGTCCTGATTGCGCGGCAAATTACCTTGTGGTGAAAGAACGTAAATCAGGAAATGTTGTTAGTTGTGAAAATAAAGAATGTAATTATAAGAAGGAAGACATGAGTCAGGAGACATGAGGTGTCTCGATTTTTTTTAACTTCATGTATATTTCTTCGAGACCTAATTCAGGAATCCACTGTTCTATATAATCGAAATCAAGATTAGGGTAAGACTCAATCATTGATTTTACATTTTTAAGTTGTGATTGGGTATACGTATTTTTAATAAAAAATAATGTTGAAATTATTTCATCTTCAATTGTTTCAAATTCCATATCGTCTCCATATATATCTATTACATCTTTTATTTTACTTTAATAATACGAATAGTTCAATAGTGTTTTATGATTTTTTTATAATGCCAAAAATGACATAAAGAAAAGTCAGGAGTGAAAGGCTGAATAAAAGCGCATAGATATATGCTTTATCAAGCTGTAAGCAATTCATGCCTTTTTCTGCTTCATTTTTGAGGTGTTCATTTGGATGTGATTGAAGCACTTCATAAAAGAGCACTTTTGCTTTACGATAGTTGCCATGAATAACAAATTCTTGGGCACTCATGAGTAATTCTTTTGGATTTTGCATATTGATAGTTTAAAAAATCTACGAGAGAAAATCAACTATGAATGAAGCACATATTAAACAATTAGCCCACGATATTGGAATTAACCTCTGTGGCGTGACAGATAAGTTAAGATATCCCGAAGTTGAAGAAGCAATCGATGTATGGGTGGGAAAAAATTTTATTCCTCAACGCTATGGAAAGTTTCCCCATAAAAAAAAGAAATTTTCTCGTCTTGATGAAAAATATCCATGGGCACGCTCTATTATTGCATGCGCGATGAGCTATAATGAAGATAATGAAGTTGAAGTGAATGGCCCGTATGGAGAAATAGCAAAATATACTCAACGAAATTATTATGCCTATTTACGAAATCTCATGGAGACTTTAGGAGCAAAAATACAAGAAGAATCAGGAAAAAATTATCGTTTTAATATTTACACCTGTTATAATAATTTACCCGAAAAGGCCATTGCAGTAGCAACTGGAATTGTTTCATATGCAAAAAATGGGACGGTTATGGAAAAACAATTTGGTTCCTATACGATATTAGGCGAAATTATTACTGATCTTCCAATTGAATTAGAAAATAAAACTCCCATGAAAAATCTCTGTGGCAGTTGTCGAATCTGCATTGAGGCATGTCCAACCGGGGCATTACATGAAGAATACAAAGTCAATATTCCACGATGTTACCAATTTATTTCTGAAAATGAGACAGAGATTATTGAGCCCGATAAATGGGGAAAAAAGTTTTATGGGTGTACGATTTGCCTTGATGTATGCCCAATAACCAAACGATCTCAACAGGTTACAACAAATGCTACTACCGGAGTTGTTGGAAATAAGATTGAATTAGCGCGATTTTTTGATATGAATGAAGAAAACTTCAAAGAATACTTCAAAGATAATCAGATAAGTATGCGAACTCACAAGGCAATTCTCAAAAATGCCGAATTATGTAAAAAATATTTCTAAAAAATGTAATTTTTCTCTTCCCTTTTCTCCAAAAATGTGCTATACTATAAATTAAGTAAAAGATTTAGTGGAGGAACCTATGCAAGAACAACAAAAAATTTATCCCTTAGACACGCGATCAAAGGCACGACGAGCGATCCCCTATGCATCTATTCTTATTGGGCTCAGCGCCTTTGTCGTCATTTTCTCGTTTGGAATGCCTTGGTGTGGAGGCGGAACAGAAACCGCAGAAGAAGAGCACGGGGCAGAGTGTTCACCACCAGACTCAGCCGAATGCAATCCCGACGATGATGGTGATGGGGTTCTTGATACGGCGGATAACTGTCCGACAGTCGCAAATCCGGATCAGAAGAATTCAGATGGAACTATTGCAGGTGATGTCTGTCAGGATACCGATAATGATAGTTATACTGATGCTTCAGATAATTGTATCACGGTAGAAAATAATGATCAGGCTGATGTGGACCAAGATGGCATAGGGGATGTCTGCGATAATGACATCGATGGGGATGGAAATAATGATGATGGCGACCCATGTCCCTATGATAAAGAAGATCAATGTAATCCTCAAAATGATAAAGACAGCGATGGAATTCCCGATGATTCGGATAACTGTCCAGACGAGGCTAATAATAGCCAATCAAATATCGATAGCGCTACCGGAGACACAGAAGGCGATGCATGTGATGATGATAGAGATGGAGATGGGGTAATTAATGAGAATGATAATTGTCCTTATGATTCAAATTCAGATCAGATAGATAATGATGGAGATGGCATTGGATATGCTTGTGATTCAAATGATTATGAAGGAGATGCGGATCATGATGGGATAAAAGATGATGAAGATAATTGCCCCAATGTTGCTAATGATAGCCAGGTAGATTTTGATGGAGATGGAGTTGGAGACGAATGTGAGCCTAAGAAACTTGAAGAAGAAGAAGAAGATGGAGATACCGATAACGATAGCATTCCTGATACCGATGATAATTGTGATGAGATAGGAAATGAAGGCCAAGAGGATAGTGAACATGATGGTATAGGTGATGCATGCGACAATTGTAAAGACATTGCGAATCCACTTCAAGAAGATTCAGATGGAGATGGGATAGGTAATGCATGCGATGATGATTCTGATAGCGATACTGTCCTTAATGAAGAAGATAACTGTCCCGAAACTCCAAATAAAGGTCAAGAAAACAGCGACCGTGATAAATTTGGTGATGCGTGTGATAATTGTCCCGAGGTATATAACCCTGGTCAAAGAGATAGTGATATGGACGGTAAAGGAGATTTATGTGATTCGATGATAAATAGATAATTTTTTAAAGGGAGGAGTTATTATGGATACATTCAAAAAAGTACTATCAATGTTATTCTTTGTTGCAATGAGTTTTAGTCTATTTGGATATTCAAAACCAGCTTTTGCTATTGGAGAAAGGGCACCAATTGTAATAGCTTTTGATGCTCTCTCAGGTTTTTTAAATAAGTATTATACCCAAAAGGTTGTCGAACAATGGAAATCTGATGAAAGTAAAGTTGTACAGACAACTAACCCAGCAAATGGAGGACAGCTTAGAAGTTATCTTAGGAACAACATCGATCTTTTTAATGGGTTTATCGAATCTGGTAGTCATCATGACCGTTTGATTAGCAATCTACGCCAACTGCAATCGCAATGTACCGGATTAGATGGAATAGATAAAGTGAAAAAAGCAGAAGAGTGTCATTTACTTCTTACGTATATGCGAGATGTTGCTCAAGATATGAAAAATAAAATTTCTTCGTATGCAAATCTTCTTACTACTGCAAAAGAACACACAGAATTTTCTATTTTCGATCTTTTGGTTAAACATAATGATAAATTTGGTATGTTGTGGAATGACGTAGGACATGTGATAAATCTTTTTGATGATACGTTATTGATTAAATAAAGTAATGGGAGGAGAGGTATGAAGATTATTTTTGATGAACGATTAAGTTATTTACGAAAAAAAAGTTTTTTAGGAAGAATTGCACTGCCTGCACTGATACTAATTGTGGGTGCTTTACTTATTGTCATTTTGTCTTTTGGTCTTCCCTGTTTAGGTGATGGTGGAGATGATGATGATGAGGCTGTGACAACAACGGGGGCAGAAGAATGTGCCCCTAGAGAAGGCGATGGGGATAATGATGGAGATAAAATTCAAGATGCCTGCGATCCTGATGATGATAATGATGGAATAGCTGATAGCCAGGATAATTGCTCAACAGTTGCAAATGCCGATCAGAATGCTGCCATATGTACTGACAAGGATAAAGACGGAATTTTTGACAATGTCGATAACTGCCTTGATAACGCAAATAACGATCAAGCGAATTCTGATAAAGATCAATTCGGTGATATTTGCGATAGCGATGATGACAACGATGGCAATACCGATTCAGGAGATCCTTGTCCAACTAATCCTGATACTACTTGTACTACCGGTGGTGGTTCAGGAGGAGGTAATCCACCAGATTCAGATAATGATGGAAAGCCAGATTCAGAAGATAACTGTCCAAATACCGCAAATAATGATCAAACAAATATAGACGGCGATGCATATGGAGATGCCTGTGATGATGATAGAGATAATGATGGAATAACAAATGAGAGTGATAACTGTAAAGATGTTGCCAATAGAGGTCAGGAAGATCAAGACGGCAATGGGGTAGGAGATGTATGTGATGTTCCTCAAGATTCCGATGGTGATGGTATCGAAGATTCAAAAGACAATTGTCCTGATATATCTAATCCAGAACAAGCTGATCCTGATAACGATGGAGTTGGTGATGTTCTAAATTGTGATAATTGCCCTTTCGTATATAACCCAGATCAAGTGGATGATGATCATGATGGGATCGGAAATGCATGTGAAATCCATGGTGATGATGATGGAGATGGAGTTTCTGATTCTGTTGATAATTGTATTAAAGTAAAAAACATCGATCAGGTAGATACCGATAATGATAGAATTGGCGATGCATGTGATAACTGTTCTCAGATTCCAAATCCTGAACAAGATAGTAATGATGGTGATGAATTTGGAGATCTTTGCGATAATTGTGATACTGTTGATAACCCTGATCAAATCGATACTGATAAAGATCACATTGGTGATGCATGTGATAATTGTATAGATAGCCCTAATCCAGGACAAGAAGATAGCGATGACGATGGAACTGGAGATGCTTGCGAAGTGATAACAGATAATCAAGATCAAGATAGTGATGGAATAAATGACAGTGAAGATAATTGTCCCGAAATTACAAATCCTAATCAATCTGATACTGATGGGGATACGAGAGGGGATATTTGTGATAATTGTCCACGTGTAGCAAATGCTGATCAAAATGATTCTGATGAAAATGGTATTGGTGATGCATGCGAAGATCTAGATAACGATGGTATTCCAAATGGTTCTGATAATTGCCCAAATAAAGCGAATTCAGATCAAAAAGATTCTGATGGAGACGGTATAGGTGATGAATGTGACGTTGAAGTAGGAACAGATAGTGATGAAGATGGAATTCCTGATTATACGGATAATTGTGATGAAGTGAAAAACGAAGACCAGAAAGATCAGGATAACGATTTAGTGGGAGATGCATGCGATAATTGTCCTACAACACCAAATCCTGGGCAGGAAGATGATGATACCGATACAGTTGGAAATCTTTGCGATAATTGTAAGTCGGTAGAAAATCAGGACCAGAAAGATACTGATAGAGATGGCTATGGAAATGTCTGTGACAAGAACCCATTTCATCCTAAGAAGCACTAATTGCCCTTGACAGAATTCATAGAAATAGAGGACTTTCTTTACATGAAGTCCTATATTTCTATCGTACAAAAAATTCTTGATGGCGGAATCCGGAAACACAATCGGACTGGTGTTGATACACTCTCAATTCCAGGAATGCTCTTTGAGCACGATATGTCAGATGGATTTCCGTTATTAACGACTAAAAGAGTTCCTTTTCGTCTTGTTGCTTCAGAGCTTGAATTTTTTATAAAAGGCATTACGGATAAAGAATGGTTAAGAAGTCGAGATAACCATATTTGGGATGAATGGTGCTCGCCGGATATTGTTGCCTATAATAATGATGATTCTACAAAAAAGAGGATGAAAGAAGAACGAGAGCTTGGGCCTATTTATGGATTTCAGTGGCGAAACTTTGGTGCGTCGTATGTTACTCATGATCAGAAACCAAATACTCAAGGGATTGATCAGTTAAAAATTCTCATTGAAACACTTAAAAAAGATCCCCATAGTCGACGCATGATTGTTTCAAGTTGGAATCCGCAAGATCTCCATCATATGGCTTTGCCACCATGCCATTATGCTTTTCAAGTACTTGTTACCGAAAATATACTCAATTTATTATGGAACCAACGTTCGGTTGATGTCGCATTAGGCCTGCCATTTAATATTGCGAGCTATGGGTTATTCTTGCATCTACTCGCAAAAGAAGCGAATTTAGGAGAAGGGCGTCTTGTGGGATTTTTAGCAGATACGCATATCTATGTAAATCATATCGATGGCCTCAGAAAACAGATTACGCGAGAGCCACGAAAATTGCCGCGAATAACAACATCTCAATGTAGTTCGATTTTTGATTGGCAGTATACTGATTCAAAAATAGAAGATTATAATCCATATCCAAAAATAGAATTCGAAGTTGCGATATGACCGAAATTATTATCATAGCAGCAATTGCAAATAATAATGTGATTGGTAAAGCAGGGGTTTTGCCGTGGCATATTAAAGAAGATCTTCAGCATTTTAAAAAACTTACTTTGGGATCGCCTTGTATTATGGGTCGAAAGACCTACGAGTCGCTTTTGGTTAAGCCATTACCCGAAAGAGAAAATATCATTGTATCTCATAATAAAAATTATAAGCCTGAAAACGTAACTCTTTTCCATGATTTTGAAGAAGCACTTCAGTATGTAAATAAAAAAGGCTATAGAAAGGTTTTTATAATAGGCGGCGTCTCTCTTTTCGAAATTGCCATTGACCGAGCTCATACATTAGAATTAACGGCAATTCATGCTATGTATACCGGAGATACTTTTTTCCCGCCACTTAACTTTTCCCAGTGGAAATTAATGCATGAAGAAGATTTACAAAGCATGGATACTAAAAATCATCAGGAAGTATCTTTTTCTTTTAGGACGTATAAACGAATTTAACTCTCAATCTCCATTGATATATCTATCGCTCGAGCTGAATGAGTAATAGCGCCAACGGAAATATAATCTATATCGAGATTTTTGTATTCACTTATTGAATCGAGCGTAATGCCGCCAGAAATTTCGATTTTACTTTTTTTATTAATAAGCTTTATTGCTTTTTGCATATCATGATAATTCATATTGTCGAGCATGATGATATCAGGAGGATCGCGAAGCACTTCATGGACTTCATCGAGCGTTCGTACTTCGATTTCAATTTTTTTATCGGTATGAGCGGTTCTCACTTTTTGTAATGCTTCGGTGATTGAACCAGCTGCTTGAATATGCGTATCTTTAATCATGATCATATCTGAAAGATTCATGCGATGATTTTTTCCACCACCGTGCGTAACTGCTTCTTTTTCAAGATAACGTAATCCTGGCGTTGTTTTACGCGTATCAAGAATTGCAATTTTATTTCCAATTTTTTCGACAAATTGATGAGTATATGTTGCAATTCCTGAAAGTCGTTGTAAAAAATTAAGCATAAGCCGTTCATATGTAAGAAGCATTTTTGTTTGACCAGAAAGTGTTGCAATTATTTTCCCTTTAAGTATGTGATCCCCGTTCTTACAATGCAAAGTAAGAGAAAAAGCACTCGCATGTTTTTCTACGATATATTCGAGTACCTGTAAGCCTGAAATAATACAATCTTCTTTCACAATAATAGTGGCCTTTGCTGTATGAGCATCATCAAAAATGAGTCGAGATGTAGAATCGCCATAGGGAAAATCTTCTTTTTCAGCACGTCGAATAATTTCATCGAGTAATTTTGTTTTTTCAAACTCTCCTTTGTAGTCAGAAATAATTCTAGTATGATCAAAGACAAGTTGTGGAATATGGTCAAGTTCGGCAATTATATAATCAAGAGCATCATCACCTGCTTGGGCAATGCCTTTTGCATCTGCTGTAAATACACATGCAGCCGTATGCATGCGAGGGTCTCTCAAAGGATCAGAATACACACCAAATTGTTTGAGATTAAAAATGTCTAAATTTGTTTCTTCTTTTGCTTCGCGAAGTGCCGCATGTTCGACTGTTTCGCCGACATCAACAAATCCTCCCGGCAATGCCCATCCGTGTGGCGGATTTTTTCGTTTGATTATAACAATGCCTTTGTTGTTCAGATTGATAATGATGTCGACCGTGAGAAATGGGGTTTTTCTTTCTTTCATCCAAAAAATACCTTTGCTATTTCATAGAGTCGCATATCGAGTGTTTTCAATTCTTTCACGGCTTCAGCAAGAGAAACATCGACGATTTCATTGCCTTGAAGTGCGACCATTTTCCCAAATATTTTTTTATGTACCAGATCAGTTGCATGCACTCCAAATCGAGTAGCAAGAACTCGGTCATAGGGAGTAGGAGACCCGCCTCGTTGAATATGCCCCAACACACTGACCCGTGTTTCGTGGCCCGTGATTTTTTCAATTTTTTGGCCGAGAACATTGCCGATCCCTCCTAAAATTGCATGACCGAATTCATCGGTTTTAGATTGCGAATAGATTTCTTTATCTTTTTGTTCATTGGGATCAAATATCTTTGCTCCTTCGGCAACAACGATGATGCTAAAGGTTTTCCCCCGAAGTGAACGTTCTTGAATTGCATTACAGAGATCATGAATATTAGTTTCTTTTTCAGGGATTAAAATGTAATCAGCACCACCAGCAATTCCTGCATAAGTCGCAATCCAGCCGGCATGACGGCCCATGACTTCGCAGACAATCACTCGATTATGTGATTCAGCCGTTGTATGTAATCGATCAATTGCCTCAGTTGCAATCGTAATTGCTGTATCAAAACCAAAGGTAAAATCAGTGCCATTTAAATCATTATCAATTGTTTTGGGAACACCCACTACAGGAAATCCTTCTTTAAAGAGTTTATTGGCAACACCAAGCGTATCTTCGCCGCCAACTGCAACAAGTGCGTCGAGCCCAAGCTCTATAAAGTTACGTTTGAGAAGATCCTCACTTTCTTTTGCTTTATAGGGATTTGTTCGTGAAGTTCCTAAAATAGTGCCCCCAACATGTAAGATGCCTGAGACATTATTGATGGATAAATCGCGTGTCTTTTTTTCAAGAATTCCCTTCCAACCTTGCATGATTCCGAGAACGCTGTAGCTATAGCGTAATGAACGCCGTACAACTGCTCGAATAACTGCATTGAGTCCCGGGCAATCACCACCCCCGGTTAAAATACCAATTTTCATACGAATCTCCTCATTAATTTGAAATGAACACTTAATTATGTTATACTAAAATATGAAAGGAGTAAAATGAATAAACGAATACTCGTAACCGGTGCGAATGGTTTTTTAGCGTATTATATTATTAATGATGCTCTTAAAAAAGGCTATAATGTTATTGCAACTGATACGGTAGCAAAAAAAGATCATCTGCCGGATATTCAATTTCTTCAAGCTGACTTACTCGATCAGAATCGACTTATCGAAATTACAAAAAATGTCGATGCAATTGTTCATTGCGCTGCAATTTTTGATTTATCGGTAAGTCGTGAACGGCTCTATGAAGTCAATGCGATTGGGACTAAAAATATTTTTGAAGCGGCGATAGTAAATAAAATAAAACATTTTGTTCATATTTCTTCATGCGATATCTATGGAGCTTTGAAATATATTCCGGCTGATATTAATCATCCCAAAAACCCAAAAAATAATTATGCGTGGAGTAAGCTTAAAGCAGAAGAGATGATACAGAATCATCCTGATAAAAATAAAATACAGTGGACAATTATTCGGCCATCGATGCTCTATGGTCCTCGCAGTGCCTATGTTGCGGCAATACTCTTTTCTGTACCCTGTGTTTTACAATATCTTGGGGTACAACGACTTCCCTATTTTAGCGGAGGAACACGAGTTACGCTCGTCCACGTTGAAGATGTTTCAGGTGCTGTTATTTGTACACTCTTCAATGAAAAAGCCTACAATAAAATATTCAATATCGCCGAAGAAGAAATAATTGAAATGGGAACTATCATTGCACTCTTACTTAAAAATTTTGGTATTAAGCCTCTTTTTACATTTCCAATTTCAAAGTTTTTTTTAAATCTTGGGTCTTCACTATTACTCGCTCTTCCCAATGCTGTTTCGGCAGGGATTTTGAGTTTTTTTGTTATGCGCTTTTGGAAAAAAATTGTAGAAAAATATGATCTAAAAAGAGATTTTTATCCACGGCTCCATAAAGAATTTTATTCATATTTTTTTGGAGATCGGATCTTTTCAATTGATGATATTAAAAAAGCAGGCTACGTGATTAAACATAAATCGATTCAATATTCTTTAGCCGAAACGCTTAAATGGTATCGTGACAATAAATGGCTACCGAATATTTAGGTAGCTATTTCCCTTTAACAATCGTACAGTATTTTGCGTATATACCTAATATACTCCAAGCAGAGTGATCGACCGATGTTACTTCAGAAACATTACCATTGGATTTTGCAGCATCTATGCTTGCATCTCCATATGCAAATAAACCTAAAATACTTTTTGCACAGGCTTCTCCTGTAGATGCAGTAGTTCCTTGTTCAGCATCTCCACCCTCTTTAACATCCGTGTACCAGAAGCCAGACACTGGTGCACGAGCATGTGCACAGGCCATGATAAAAGCGGCGGTAAGTAAAAGGAATACCATGAGTAAATTTTTTTTCATAAAGACCTCCGTAATAAATTATAATAAAATAACTAAAAAGAATTCTATTATTTGTTAGATTCTCTTGCAAGATAATTTTATTGATAAATTTACTATAATATGAAAAGTACTATCCGGATAATATAGAGTGGAGGTATGTTGTGAATGAGAGCACTATGAGAAAAAATAATGTTCTAGAAGCAATTGGCAATACACCTTTGGTTAAACTTGAGAAAGTTACCAAAGGAATTAAATCGCATATATATGCAAAGCTTGAATGCATGAATCCCGGTGGAAGTATAAAAGACCGCATGGCCTTATATATGATTGAGGATGCAGAAAAAAAAGGCTTATTAAAAAAAGGTGGAACCATTGTCGAAAATACGTCGGGTAATACCGGTGTCGGCTTGGCTTTGATCGCGGCCATAAAAGGCTACAAAGCAATTTTTACCATGCCCGATAAAATGAGTAAGGAAAAACAAGATCTCTTAAAAGCCTATGGAGCCGAAGTAATTATAACGCCGACTGATGTTCCCTCTAATGATCCGCGAAGTTATTATGAAACGGCAAAAAGAATTGCGGCTGAAACAAAAAATTCATTCTATGTAAATCAATACAATAATCCCATGAATCCAGAAGCACATTATAGAACTACAGGCCCAGAAATTTGGCGCCAATGTAATGGGAAAGTCGATTATCTTGTTGTTGGTATTGGCACTGGCGGAACTATGACCGGCGTTGGAAAATATTTAAAAGAACAAAATCCTGCGATTAAAGTTATTGGCGTAGATCCCATTGGCTCAATTTTTTATGATTATTTTAAACACAAGGAAATGGTTAAACCACAGGTGTACCAGGTCGAAGGGATTGGCGAAGATTTTTTGGTTGGGGCGATTGATTTTAGTATTATGGATGACATTATACGGATAAATGATCGGGATTCATTTCATATGGCACGCCGACTTGCTCGTGAAGAAGGAATATTCTCTGGTGGATCGAGTGGAGCAGCACTGCATGCAACATTAAAACTTGCAGAAAAATTAGAATCATCAAAAAGTATTGTTACGATTTTTCCTGATTCAGGCACTCGGTATTTAAGTAAAATGTATAATGATGGATGGATGAAAGATAAGGGATATTTATGAAATTTGAAACTAAACTCATTCGTGTTGGCGAAGAACCAAATATTACCGAGGGGTCGGGAGATGTCGTTATTCCTATTCATTTATCAAGTACGTTTGCGCGGAAAGAAGTTGATAAGCCAACTCGTGGTTACGAGTATTCTCGATCAGGAAATCCAACGCGTGATGCTTTAGAAAAACGCCTTGCAGCTCTTGAAAATGCAAAGTATGGATTAGCCTTTTCAACGGGTCTTGCTGCTGAGACAACGCTCTGCTTAAGCCTTTTAAAGCCAAACGATCATGTGATTGTTTCTGATGATGTGTATGGAGGTTGTAGGCGACTATTTGAAAATCTTTTTAAAAAACAACTCGGTGTTAAAGTGACCTATGTTGATGCACGCAAAATAGACGTTGTCGAAGCTGCAATCGAGAATGCGACAAAATTGATATGGCTCGAAACCCCAACAAATCCCCTTATGAAACTCTGTGATATTAAAGTAATTGCCGAAATCGCACGACAAAAAAAAATCATCACAGTAGTTGATAATACGTTTATGAGTCCTTATTTTCAGAACCCGCTTGATTTGGGAGCTGATATAGTTATGCACAGCACGACCAAATATTTAAATGGCCACAGCGACTCTTTAGGCGGTGCACTTATGCTTTCGGATGATAGTCTTTTTGAGCGGCTCAAATTTAATCAAAATGCCATAGGTGCTATTTTATCTCCATTTGATAGCTATTTACTTATGCGAGGAATAAAAACATTAGCCGTGCGTATGGATCGCCATCAATCAAATGCAAAACAGGTTGCGAGCTTTCTATCCAAACATGAAAAGATACAAAAAGTTAATTACCCCGGTTTAGAATCTCATCCGCAATATTCACTCGCCAAAAAACAAATGCGTGGATGTAGCGGAACTTTTTCGTTTGAACTTAAAGGGGATATAACGAATGCCAAGGCATTTTTACGAAATCTCAAAGAATTAAGTGTTGCCGAAAGCCTTGGTGGGGTTGAATCACTCATTGAACATCCCGCACTCATGACCCATGCATCGATTCCACAAGAAGAACGAGAGAAAATAGGTATTTCTGATTCATTAATTCGAATTTCCGTTGGCATTGAACATGTGGATGATATATTGAAAGATATAGAGCAAGCATTATGGAAGAGCTAAAAAAACAATTTATCGAATTCCTCATTCGCTACAATGCCTTTAAAGTTGGTGACTTTGTTTTAAAGAGCGGAAAGCATTCGTCTTATTTTGTGAATATGGGTGTATTTAACGATGGTGAATCGTTATGGAAATTGGGGACCTATTTTGCACGTTTTATTACCGAGCGATTTCACGAACGAGAATATGATTTGATTTTAGGTCCTTCATATAAAGGTATTCCACTTGCAAGTGCTATTGTTTCAGCACTCTGGAAAGAACATTCAATTACGAAACAATTTTTCTATGATCGCAAGGAAGAAAAAAAGCATGGTGATGAAGCAGCTTCAGGTATGACACGATTATCACTTCGAATACCCGACCATGCAAAAATCATCATCATCGATGATGTATTTACAACCGGCTTAACCAAAGTGGAACTCATGAAACTCATCAAACGAATCTGTACGACATCTGAGTTTGTAGGATGCGTTGTTGCGGTTGATAGAAGAGAAGGGGATGACCACCAAGAACTGGGGATCCCACTTCATGCGATGGTGACGTTACCTGAGATTTTGACGTATTATCAGGCGATAAAAAAACTTTAGGAGATAACAATGACTGAGTATTTTGAATTAGAATGGCAAAAATTTCAGAAAAAAGATGAAGAATCAAAGCTTGGGTTTTTTCAAAAAGAAGGACGTATCTTTGATGTTCTCTTTGCACGACAATTTGATAGAAAGTTTTTAAATGCTTTATGCGATCTCGCAACAAAGACGCGTCTTATTGCTAAACGAAAAGAAGGATCCGATTATTTACGAAGGCTTTTGACACATAAAAAGGCAATGCTCTATTTTGTTCAGCCATCAACAAGAACCTATCTCTCATTTTTAAATGCCTGCCATATTTTAGGAATTAAAACGAGCGATATTCGAGATACGTTTACCTCGAGTGAAATCAAAGGCGAAAGCGGCTATGATACGATTCGGACATTTAGTAGTTATGTTGATGTGATTATTTCACGACATCCTGAAAAAGACTTTAATCAAAAGGCAGCGTGGCTATTAAATTCAACTGATCGACCTATTCCTGTTGTCAATGCTGGTTCGGGAAAAGATGAACATCCAACACAGGCGCTTCTTGATATTTATACGCTTCATCGATCGTTTGAAAATCAGGGTGGTATTGATGGAAAAGTAATTACCATGGTTGGTGATTTAAAACGAGGGCGAACCGTTCGATCGCTTTCGGTTCTCATGAAAGAATACAAAAACATGAAACTCTATTTTGTGTCGCCGAAGCATTTAATGATAGAAGATGATTTACGAAGCTTTTTAAAAAAGTCAAAAATAGAATTTTATGAAACCGATGATTTTGCTTCAGTCATTCCAAAGTCAGATGCAATCTATATGACACGAATTCAAGACGAACATGATACTGATAAAGAGAAAACACAAGGCTCATATCCAGAATTTTCATTTACCTACGAGCACCTGCCGATGTTAGGAAAACATGCAATTATTATGCATCCACTACCTCGCCGAAATGAGCTCGATGTTCGTGTCGATAGCGATGAACGCGCAATGTATTGGCGACAGGAACGAAATGGCATGTGGATCCGAGCCGCGCTTCTCGCGTATGTGTTTCATGTGGAGAAAAGTATCATTGATGTATGAAACAAAAATTAATAGTCCTTGCCCTTGGTGGCAATGCATTAGCCTCTGATAATTTTTCCCCCGAAGAACAATATCGTAAAATAGAAATAACATGCAAACAAATTACCACGCTTATCGAACGAGGATATAAAATCGTCATTACTCATGGCAATGGGCCTCAAGTTGGTTTTGCGCTTCGGAAAGCAGAGCTTGCAAGCCGTGAAATTCCGGTAATGAGCCTTGATGACTGCGTTGCAGAAACACAAGGTTCATTAGGGACGTTACTCACGAGAGCGCTTGTTTCAGAATTACAAAAAAAAGATATTAAAAAAAATATAGCCACTCTTATAAGCCATGTTCTTATTGAACCGCATGATCCTGCATTTGACAATCCTACAAAACCAATTGGAGATTTTTTAACAAAAGATGAAGCTCAAAAATTTCATAAAAAAAATGGCTGGGCCATGAAAGAAGATGCTGGGCGTGGTTTTCGACGAGTTGTTCCGTCGCCAGCTCCACAAGAAATTATTGAATTGGACGTTATTAAGACATTGCTCAAAAATAATACAATAGTTATTACCCTTGGTGGCGGAGGAATTCCCATAATATCAAAAAATAAAAAGCTGCAGGGAATCGAGGCGGTTATCGATAAAGATGCTTCATCGAGTTTACTTGCACAAAAAATCAATGCAGATATCTTTTTAATTATTACCGGCGTTTCAAAAGTATATATTAATTATCGAAAAGACAATGAACGAGGATTGGATAAAATTTCGAGTCGTGAATTAGAAAAATATCTCCACGAAGGGCATTTTGCTTCAGGCAGTATGCGGCCAAAGATTCACGCAGTACTCGAATATGTCAAAACAACAAATGGCAAGGCGATTATCACTGATATGAAAAGTTGCCTCATGGCATTTGAAGGAAAAGAAGGGACGCATATTACAAAAAAATAGCGGACAAGCTTCCTCCTGCCGAGCTTGTCCGCGTTTATTAATTAATTATCTCCTGTTGCAAAATTAACAGTCTGAGACGAAAGAGTAGTTCCAAGGCTTGACGCAAGTCCAGATATGCTTAATACAAAAGTTGAATTAGCATTGAGTGTACTTACGGGATCTATGGTAACTCTATTCAATGGTCCTTCACACGTGAGAGTTACGGGAACTCCTAATCCTATATTAGTATTCGTAACTGTTGAACAATTAATTATTTCTCCTGAGAAACTGAGTGTTATATTAGCATCTCGTGGTAATCCTGTAGGAAGTATTGAATGTGTCATCGAGAATCCAGCAGCGGCTCCACCAGCTGCAGCGCCTGAACCCGTTGTGAAACTAATTGTAGTAGTACTCCCCAGCGAGGTTCCTGAACTATTAAGTATGCTCGATGTTATGTGAAGAGTATAATTCGAATTTGCAGCTAAAGCACTTGATGGAGTGAATTGTAAATCTGAAGGCCCCACCATAGTAGTACCCTGAACAATAATACCTGTGCTATCTCTCAAATAGAATGCATTTGCAGAAAGAGTTGGGTTAAGTTGACTATTGAATATTACTGATATTCCAGGATTACTTGGATCAATATTGGTTGCAAGATTTGAAGGCGTAGTAGTTTGAATAGCAAAAGAACTTGATCCACCTGCAGCTGGAGGAATCCCACCAGCGGCTGGAGGAGTCTCAGCAGACGCAGTAGTAAATGAGGACGTAAATGCTGTGACTGATTTACCAGAAGAATTTTTGACGCTCGTTGGAACAACAATGGTGTATTCAGTACCAGCAATGAGGTCTCCTACTGGTCTAATACTGACAAGGGAATTGTTCGGACCCATACTTCTCGTTAGAGACGGTATGCCCGAAGCAGAAGTAACTGCAATATCATTAATTGTAGTCTGATCAACTGCGGAAGAAAAAGTAATTACTATTTCAGGATTAGACACAATATTGAGCGAGCCATTGATCGGTGATATAAAAGCTACTGTGAAAGAATCAGCTGACGCTACTGTATTTAGAACCGCCAACCTTGCTGCATCTTCTAAACTTGTTCCACTAGCAGTAGGAGTATAGATTGGAGTTGCTACTACTACGGGAGCAGTTCCTACATATTGTGAATAGTAAGAATTAAGGGTACTTTCTAAATTTGAAGACACTGAACATCTATCTATACATCCGGCCGTTATACCCCCCTGAATACTGCTCGTTATAGCAGATTGAGATAAGTTATAGGTACTCACCAAGTCTTTACTTCCCACTATTTGTCCAGCAGAAATAAAGTTTTGTGCACTTAAGCTATCAAAAACCTCTCCTCGAGCTTGGAAGGAACTTTGAAAAGTTGCCAATGAGGCGGTAAATCCACTCGAAGAATATTCGAGAGCTTGCCGAGCTACTGAACTACTAATAGCTTGTTTTTCTCCATTTGAATTATAAAATCTAATATCATCGATCCTACTCGATACATTCTGTGACATACCCTGAATGTAGCCATTCAACTCATTCTGTGAAAAATTGCCGGCATATTGTAATCCTTTAGAGATATATTCTGAAACACTCTTTGTAAGAAGACTTACGTTTGATTCTACATTATAATTATCGCGTTTGATCTCACCAACATAACTAACAAAATTTCCGCTGTTATTGATGAAACTACTCATATAATCATTAGAAAGACCGGAATTTGCTATAAAGTCGTCCACAGCTCCTGTATAAGCCTGTGAACCATAACCGATAAATTCATCGAGATAATCATTACTCATCGAACTAATAGCATTTACTCCCCGTATATATCCCTTCATACCAGAATCGAGGATTGATTGACTTCCTGATGCATCTAAGCCACGTGCCTTAACTGCAAAACCAATTCCCTCGGTAAATCCGGTCATCATATGTGAAGAATATTGAGCTGCTACTTCATCTTTATAATCTGGCCATTTACTAAAGCTATCTATACTCTTAAGAGTACCTGCCATGAATTCGGTTGAAATACTGTTAAAGTCTTCTTGTTTAAAGCTAGGAAAATACACGCCAATAGACCCCATAACAGAAGAAGATGCTTGTTGTGAAATAGCATTAACATGATCGAAGGTAAAACCTTCTGTCTTTACTTGTGAAAATCCCTCCATCATTCTATTAAATGATTCACCTGCTATATTGCTTACATCTTCTGCTTTAAATGAATAATTAGAGAAAGAACTAATACCTGAGGTAAAGCCTTTTTGCATATTCTCTGAAATCCCCGCATAATTATCTGGTTTAAGAGGAAGCTTACTTGTATCTATTTTTCCTAAAGCAACGGTAATTCCACTTGATATTTTTCCGATAGAGCTTTGTATATCGCTTGCCGAAAGACCAGGTAGATCCATACCTTTACTACTTCCTTTAGCAATTTGGATAATTATACCTGCTGCTTTTTCTGGTGCACTCACGATAAGCGACATTTTTTCTACAATTTTCGAAGCAATCAGAGACGCACTATCAGGCAAATCACTTACGCTTACTCCTATATTAGAAAGATGAGAAACACATGAATGAGAAATAAGATTTGCCATTGTTTCTGATGCTTCAGATGTTCCTTCGAGCCATGAAACAACTGGGATGTACTTTTCATCTTGTCGGTTCGTTACTGAACCTAAAGCAGCTTCTGCACTTATCTTTAAAGCATCAGTTTTTTCAGAGACTGATAAGTTACTAATTACACCTAAGTCGTTTGAAATTCCAGTAATGAGTGATGGGAGAATTTTAGTGATATCTGTATTTTCTCCACCAAATCCATCGGTTTCAACTTGAATGCGAGCTGCATCAATAATACTTACTACATTTTCTTCAGTAAGTGAGGCTATTTCTCCTTCTTCTACCTCTTTAAATCTTTTTGCTTTTAGCGCAGGTAGTGCTGCGGGAACAGCCGCTGTGAGAGCTGCCTCAAATTCAGCTAAGATTTCCTCAGAAACGCTGTCCTCAGTAGTTGCTGTCGGCTCTTCTTTGGTGCTGTCATTAAACGATGGTAGATACGCACATCCGACAAGTAATAAACTTGCTACGAATATGCCATACAATTTTTGTTGAACATTAAATGTTTTCATAATCTCCCCCTTTGTTACGTTAATATTTATAACACTTTTACTATACCCTAGTTAAAAATAAATTGCTGTGATCTTCGTCACAGGTCATATTTTTACTTATAATTAGTTTATCACATGTTTTAACAAAAAGCAATAGTAAAAGTTAATTATTTTGATAAACTATTGTTTTATTTGATATAATAAGTAAAAATTGAGTTCAATAATAGGCATTCGTTCATTGTCACTTAGCTTTATTCTTTTGTCATGTTCATCAACTTTTTCTTTCCACGTTTCATAGGAATAGTTCTCAATTTTTCGTATGTGATGACATGCTGAACATTTTGAAAGATAGATTTTCCCTGGCCTAACATCGAAACCCGCCGCTGCATCATAGGCTACTTCCCATTCATTTTCGAAT